>JALWGP010000406.1:0-1039 GCA_027038775.1 Sedimenticola sp.
CGCCGAGGGCAGCACCTGCAGCAGCAGGGGATCCGCCGGGTCCCCCTTCTTCATCAACCCGGCGAAATAGCGGGTCACACGCAGGGGGAAGGCCGCCGCCGCTTCCTCCATGCGCGGGTGCCACAGGTGGGCCAGCTCCAGGTGTTCCAGCAGCACCCGGGGAGAGCGGAAGCTCTCGGCCAGCTGCCGCTGCCAGCGCTCGGTGTTCGTCAGGGCGCCGGAAAAGGGTATCATTGGCGGATTGTCACATCCCAGGCTGAGGAGATCATGGCAACCTATAGTACCAACGAATTTCGCAGCGGTCTGAAGCTGCTGCTCGACGGCGATCCCTGCGTCATCATCGAAAACGAATTCGTCAAGCCCGGCAAGGGCCAGGCCTTCAACCGGGTGAAGCTGCGCAACCTCAAGACCGGGCGCGTGCTGGAGAAGACCTTCAAGTCGGGCGAGAGCGTGGAGGCGGCGGACGTCATCGACCGCGACCTCCAGTACCTCTACACCGACGGCGAGTACTGGTACTTCATGGACCCCGAGACCTTCGAGCAGTACCAGGCCGACGCCAATGCCATGGGTGACGCGGTGAAGTGGATCAAGGACCAGGACATCTGCAACGTGACCCTCTGGAACGGCCAGCCCATCGCCGTGGAGGCGCCCAACTTCGTGGTGCTGGAGATCACCGACACCGATCCCGGCCTCAAGGGAGACACCTCGGGCGGCGGCGGCAAGCCCGCCACCCTGGAGACCGGTGCCGTGGTGCGGGTGCCCCTGTTCGTGCAGATCGGCGAGAAGATCAAGGTGGACACCCGCAATGGGGAGTACGTCAGCCGCGTAAAGGATTGAACGCCTCCGTCACCCGCGAACTGCTGGAAGTGCGCGCCGGGCTCCTCGACGGGGTCCGGCGCTTCTTTCGCGCGCGCGGCGTGCTCGAGGTGGAGACACCGATCCTCTCCGCCGCCGCCGGCACCGACCCCGCGCTGGAGCCCTTCGTCACCCGCTACCTGGGTCCCGGTGCGCCGGGGGGGCAGCCCCTCTACCTGCAGAC
>JALWGP010000406.1:1049-2100 GCA_027038775.1 Sedimenticola sp.
CCGCGCCCGAGTTTTCCATGAAGCGGCTGCTGGCCGCCGGCAGCGGCGACATCTTCCAGGTGGCCCACGCCTTCCGCCAGGGCGAGCGCGGTCCTCGCCACAACCCCGAATTCACCCTGCTGGAGTGGTACCGTACCGGCTTCGACCACCACCGCCTGATGGAGGAGGTGGCCGAGCTGGTCAACGAGCTGCTGGGCGCGGCGCTGCCGGTGGAGAAGGTGGCCTACCGCGCGCTCTTCCGCGACCGCTTCGGCTGGGACCCGCTGGAGGCGGAGGTGGAGGAGATGGCGGCCACCGCCGCCGGGCTGGGGCTGGAGGCGGAAGGGCTGGAGACACGCGACCAGTGGCTCGACCTGCTGATGGGCCTGGCGCTGGAGCCGGGGCTGGGGCGGGGTTGCCTCACCTTCGTCCACGACTACCCCGCCAGCCAGGCGTCGCTGGCGCGGCTCTGTCCTGCGGATTCGCGCCTGGCCTGCCGTTTCGAGCTCTACCTGGAGGGCATGGAGCTGGCCAACGGCTTCCACGAGCTCACCGATGCCGATGAGCAGCTGGTCCGCTTCGAGGCCGACAACCGGGTGCGGCAGGCGCGGGGCCAGGAGCCGCTGCCCGTGGACCACCGGCTCATCGAGGCGCTGCGCCGGGGATTGCCCGACTGCGCCGGGGTGGCGCTGGGACTGGACCGCCTGCTCATGCTGAAGCGGCGGGCCGGTGCCATCGACGAGGTGCTCAGCTTTCCCCTTGGCCAGGCCTGATCCGCCCGATGCGCTGTCCCATGCGCACGCGCACGCCGGGCACCAGCGCCGGGTCCCACTGTACGCGGTCGCGGGCGAAGAGGGTGATTACCGTGGAGCCCATGTTGAAGCGCCCCATCTCCTCCCCCTTCTTCAGCACGACGGGCTGGTTGCCGGTATAGAGCCAGGTGGTGGGCTCGCCCGCCGGGCCGCGCACCTCACCGGCCCACACCGCCGCCATGCTGCCCACGACGATCGCGCCCCCCCGGACGACCCCCCCGGCCCCGGCGGCGGCGTCGCGCGGGCCGCGCGCCCGCCCG
>JALWGP010000407.1 GCA_027038775.1 Sedimenticola sp.
GAGCCCATCCACCTTCACCTGGCCGAAGTAGGCCCAGATGCAGAGCATGTCGGTGTAGTAGTCGATGGTGATCCGCCCGTTGTTTTCCACGCTTTCCGATCCGCCAAGTGCGCCACGATTCGCGGAAACATAACATGTTAGGATTTCCGGCGTCAGCCATCACCGGAGGGACCGCGTCATGAAGACCGCAACCATCGTCACCCTGGCGATCATCGCCGCCGTGGTGCTCTACATCATCTCCATCTACAACAAGCTGGTCACCCTGAAGAACCGCTACAAGAACGCCTTCGCCCAGATCGAGGTGCAGCTCAAGCGGCGCTACGACCTCATCCCCAACCTGGTGGAGACGGCCAAGGCCTACATGAAGCACGAGCGCGAAACCCTGGAGGCGGTGATCGACGCCCGCAACGCCGCAGTGAACGCGTTGGCCAAGGCCGCCGCCGAACCCGGCAGCCCCGAGGCCATGGGCGCCCTGGCCGGCGCCGAGCAGAAGCTCACCGGCGCCCTCGGCCACTTCAACATGGTGATGGAGGCCTATCCCGACCTCAAGGCCAACCAGAACATGATGCAGCTTCACGAGGAGCTGGTGAGCACCGAGAACAAGGTGGCCTTCGCCCGCCAGGCCTTCAACGACGCGGTGATGGAGTACAACACCTACCGCCAGTCCTTCCCGCCGGTGGTCTTCGCCGCCATGTTCGGCCACCCCACCGACGCCAGGCTGCTGGAGTTCGAGGACAGCGCCCAGATCCAGGCGGCGCCCAAGGTCAGCTTCTGATCCGCTCCGCGCGCAAGCCGGATGGACTTCTTCGCCGCCCAGGACGACGCCCGCCGCAAGACGCGATGGCTCATCGTGCTCTTCGTGCTGGCCATCCTCTCACTGGTGGTGCTCACCAACCTCTTCATCATGCTCTTTGCCGAGTACTCCACCGACTACTACGTGCAGGGCCACACCCCCACCACCTTCTGGGAGCGCTTCGACTGGGAACGCTTCTTCTGGATCGGCCTGGGCGTCACCGCGGTGATCCTCCTGGGCAGCTTCATCCGCACTCTGTCGCTGCGCGGCGGCGGCCGGGTGGTGGCCGAGATGATGGGCGCACGGCTGGTCTCGGGAAACCCGCGCGATCCCCTGGAGCGGCGCCTGCTCAACGTGGTGGAGGAGATGGCCATCGCCTCGGGCACGCCGGTGCCCCAGGTCTACGTCATGGACCAGGAAGAAGGCATCAACGCCTTCGCCGCCGGCTTCGGCACCGGCGACGCGGTGATCGCCGTCACCCGCGGCACCCTGGAGAAACTCAACCGGGCCGAGCTGCAGGGCGTGGTGGCCCACGAGTTCAGCCATATCGTCAACGGCGACATGCGGCTCAACATCCGCCTCATCGGCATCCTCTTCGGCATCCTCATGGTGGCCCTCATCGGCCGCCTGCTGCTGCGCTGGGGCGCCATCGCCAGCCACAGCCGCAGCCGGGACAGCAACGGCGGCGTGCCCCTGGTGGTGCTGGGGCTGGGGCTGCTGGTGCTGGGCTACGTGGGGGTCTTCTTCGGCAACCTCATCAAGGCCTCGGTGAGCCGCCAGCGCGAGTACCTGGCCGACGCCTCGGCGGTACAGTTCACCCGCGAGCCCCAGGGCATCGCCGGCGCCCTGAAGAAGATCGGTGGCGACGCCCAGGGCTCCCTCATCCGCCACCCCGACGCCGAGGAGCTGAGCCACACCTACTTCAGCGAGGGCATCCACTACCTGTTCGGGCTGAACGGTCTCTTCGCCACCCACCCGCCGCTGGAGAAGCGCATCCTGCGCGTCGACCCTGGCTGGGACGGCGAGTTCATCGTGCCCCGCCCCGTCTCTCCCGCAGAAGTGGAACGGGAGGAGGAGAAACGCCACCGCCTTCCGTTGGAGGGGCTGGCGGCCGGCGGGGTGGTCCTCACCAGCGTACTGGACAGCATGGAGCGCGGCAGCACGCCCGATGTCGCCAACCTGGAGCAGGCGGAACGACTGCTCCACGCCATCCCCGCCGAGCTGGAAGAGGTGGCCCACGAGCCCCACGGCGCCCGGGCCCTGGTCTACGCCCTGGTGCTGGACCGCGAGCACGGGGTGCTGGCACAGCAGCTGGAGCACCTGCGCCGCCACGCCGACACCGGTGTGGCCGAGCTGACGGAACGGTACCTGGAACCGGTGCAACGGCTCGCGCCCGAACTGCGCATGACGCTGGTGGACCTGGCCATGCCGGCCCTGCGCCAGCTCTCTCCTGCCCAGTACCGGCTGTTCCGCGGCAACCTGGCGACCCTCGTCAAGATGGACGGCCGCATCACCGCCTTCGAGTGGGCGCTGCAGAAGATCGTACTGCACAACCTGGAGATGGAGTTCGAGGGAAAGAAACCACCCCTGGGACGTCTCGGCCGCTACCCTCCCCTGCGCAGGGAGATCGAGACCATGCTCGGCTACCTGGCCCACCACACCCACGAGAGCCGCATGGAGGCGCTGCACGCCTTCCAGGCGGGCGCGGAAGTGCTGGAGCTGGAGGGTCTGCAGATGCCGCCGGGCGAGGAGCTGACGCCAGATTCGCTGGAACAGTCGCTGGACCGCCTGGCCCACCTCAAGCCCCTGCTCAAGCCGAAGCTGCTCAAGGCCTGCGCCGCCTGCGTCGCCTCCGACGGCCGCATCACCGCCCTCGAGAGGGAGCTGCTGCGCGCCTTCTCCGCCCTGCTCGACTGCCCCCTGCCGCCGCTGCCCGCCGAAGCGGTCTGACTCAAGCGGAAGCGCCCGCCGCCTTCCCCTGCCCAGGCAGCTCGCCCCGCGAGGCCAGGCCGCCGGCCGAAGCCTCCATCACCACCGTCACCATGGCCATGACGAGCGTTGGCATGACGGCGATGCGGGTCACCACGGTGACCATGATGTTGGCCATGTGGGCGTCCTTCATGCCCGAGGTGAGCAGCTCGGCCAGCAGGAAGATGGCGATGGAGCCGGCGTAGCCCCACATGAGCAGCCTGCAGCGGCGGAAGGCCAGCTGCCAGTGGGTCGCCACGAAGGGCCGGGTCTCCCGGCGGCTGCGCAGCCAGGTGTAGGTGATCACCATACCCGAGAGCACCAGCGGGATCAGCATCCCCGCGCGGCCGATCTCCAGCACCATGGTGGCCGGGGTCAGCAGCAGGTGAAAGAAGAAGATGTTGAGCACGAAGAGGTCGTGGGCCCAGCGGGCGGACTTCTTGTCGCGGTCGGAAATCTCCATGTCGGCCATCCGGGTTGGGGCGAATGGCCAAGATTCTAGAAGGAAGGCGCCGGGATCGCAGTGACAATTCTCAGCCAAGTGGTTGATTTTTCGTGTGTGTGACCGGGTATGTCGTGTTCGGCCCGGGGGCGGGCCTCCTACAAATGGAGGTTCACCAGGTTGCAAGGGAACCAAGCGCCCCCTAAACTGTCCTATCGATTGCAACGGGGGCGACACGGCTTTCGACGTGGATTGCAAAACCCGAGGTGCATGCCGAGGATGCAGAGATCCTCGTAAATCCCTCTGCAAAAAGATAGTTGCCAACGACGACAACTACGCACTCGCTGCCTAAACACCAGTAGAGTGCCGTCTCACCGGGCTGTGCCCGTGCGGTCCGGATTCGAGGCGTCATCCTTCACGGGATCGCGGCAAGGCTCGTCCGGGGCCAAGCCGTTAAACCCTTACCGGACTCGCCGCAAAACCGCCCTGTCCGTCGGGTGGCAAGCGGTCAAATCTCAATAGACGGACTAAGCATGTAGAGCCGAGGGCGGAGGATCCGCGGACGCGGGTTCGATTCCCGCCGCCTCCACCAATCGAAAGCCCTTGGCAATCCGGCCAGAGGCTTTTGTATATTCAGGCAACGCTGTTCAAAATGAGATGCCAGGGAATGGCCACCTACTGCACCGTCCGCCCACTCGCGGCCACCGATGCCGCAGGCAACGCCAGCCTCAACCATTCTCTCCCGCAAGCAACGCCATCACCTTCCGCCACCCCGCCTCGGCGCGCGGCCCGGCCTTGCGAAAGACCTCGGCGAGCTGCGACCGCTGTTCGCCGGTGAGGGCCTCTTCCAGCCGCCTGCCCTTCCCCGTGAGCTTCAGCCGCTTGACCCGGCGGTCCCTGGCGTCGCGCTTCGACTCGATGTAGCCGTCCTCCACCAGCTGGCGCAGGGGCCGGTTCAGGTACTGCTTGCTCACCCGCATGATGGAGAGCAGCTCGTTGACGCTGCAGCCGGGATTGCGGCCCACGAAGTAGAGCACCCGGTGGTGCACGCGGGAATAGCCCAGCGCCCGCAGCCGCTCGTCGGGGTGGGCGGTGATGGCGCGGAAGCCGAAGTGCAGGGCTTCCAGCGCCCGGTTCATCTCCTCGCGGGAATGGGCATCGTTTTTTTGGTCAATCATATTGACATTATATCCCGACCCGCGGCATGATGATAATGGTCAACTATATTGACTATTATGGAGGTTCCGCATGACCACTGGCGTCTGCTGGCTCGACGGCCGGATCCAGCCGCTGGCCGGGGCCCGGGTCCCCGTACTGGATCACGGCCTGCTTTACGGCGACGGTGTCTTCGAGGGCATCCGCTTCTACTTCGGCCGCCCCTTCCTGCTGGGGGATCACCTGGAGCGGCTGCGCAGGTCGGCGCGGGCCATCGCCCTCGCCTGTCCCTGGAGCGACGACGAGCTGGCGCGCATCGTCGGCGAGGTGGTCGCCGCCTTCGGCGAACCGGAAGGCTACATCCGCCTCGTCGTCACCCGCGGTGAGGGCCCCCTGGGCATCGACCCCGCGCCCTGCACCACCCCCAGGCTCATCGTCATCGCCGCCCGGCTCGAGATGGTGAACCACGCCCACCGCCAGACAGGCGTGTGCCTGGTCACCGCGGCCACCCGCCGCCTGCCGCCGGACGGTCTGGACCCGCGCATCAAGAGCCTGAACTATCTCAACCACATCCTGGCACGCATCGAGGCCAACGCCGCCGGGGCCGACGAGGCGGTGCTGCTCAACACCCGTGGCCAGGTGGCGGAAGGCACGGCGGACAACCTCTTCATCGTGCGGAGTGGCAGCCTGCTCACCCCGCCGGTCACCGACGGCGCCCTCGAAGGGATCACCCGACGGCTCGTGATGGAGCTGGCGGAAGAGGAAGGCATCCCGGTGCGGGAGCAGTCCCTGGGACCCTGGGATCTTCACACCGCCGAGGAGTGCTTCCTTACCGGAACCGGCGCCGAGCTGGTGCCGGTGCGTGAGATCGACGGGCGCCCCCTGCCGGCCTGTCCCGGTCCCCTCTACCGGCGCTGTAACGAGGCCTTCCGGACCTTCATTCAACGAGAATGTGGAGGATCCCGCCCATGAAACCCAACGTTCCCATCCTCAACCTCGACGAGGTGCCCCTGGAGCTCTGGCGGCACGGCGAACACTTCCAGGCGAGACTGGGCGCCATCGGCCGGCGCATCGGCGCCCGCAAGCTGGGTTACCGGCTGGTGGTGCTGCCGCCGGGCAAAGCGGCCTGGCCCTTCCACGCCCACTACGTCAACGAAGAGATGTTCCTCGTCCTGGAAGGACGCGGGCGGCTGCGCCAGGGCGACGAAACCTATCCCCTGCGCGCCGGCGATATCATCGCCGTGCCGCCGGGGCCGGGGACGCCCCACCAAATCCTCAACGACAGCAACGCCGATCTGAAATACCTCTGCGTAAGCACCATGGAGGAACCCGACATCGTGGAGATGCCCGACTCGGGCAAGATCGGCATCCTGGCCGGCAGCCCGCCCGGCGGGAACAAGGCGCAACGCACCCTCACCCTCTACCTGCCAAAGGCGTCGGCGGTGGACTACTGGAAAGGCGAGGACTGAATGGGTGCTTTTTCCCGCGGACCCGCCGGGGCAAACTACCCGTACTCCCTTTCCACCTGTCGGAGCCCCTCATGGCCATCCGGGAGGTACTGGCCCAGGACCTGGAGGCGCTGCTGGAGGCCATGGGCCTCTGAAAGGTGAGAGGTGCCATGTCGCACTCTTGATACCCGCCAGACCGACCTCCATGTCGATATTGTTCCTCCACAGGAGTCCTGTTCATGAGCCGGCAACCTCTCGACGAAACGACCCGCAAGGAACTGGAAACCCGCCTGGGTGCCCTCGAGCGCCCGGTGAAGCTGCTCTTCTTCGGCCAGGGCTCCCCCGCCTGCGGCAACTGCCGGGAGCAGGAGACCCTGCTGGAGGCGGTGGCTGCCGCGAGCGACCGGCTGACGCTGGAGAAGCTCGACCTGGTAAAGGACACCGCCCGCGCCCGCGAGCTGGGGGTGGACAAGGTGCCCGCCACCCTGGTGCTGGGTGAGGGGGACGAGGAATTCGGCATCCGTTTCTACGGCATCACCAGCGGCTACGAGTTCAGCTCCCTGGTGGAGGCCATCGAGATGGTGGGCAGCGGTCGCTCCGGCCTGCCGGAGGAGCTGGAGAGGCTGGCGCTCCTCGTCAACCGCCCCACCCACCTGGAGG
>JALWGP010000408.1 GCA_027038775.1 Sedimenticola sp.
CCGGGAGAGAGGCCGGGCGGCTGCCGGTACCAGCTCAGCCGCAGGCGCCAGCGCCCCCGGCGCTCGGCGGCACCGGAGACGAGCCTTCGCGCTTCGAAGAAGAAGATGCAACGTTCCGCGGTGCAGCGCGGCAGGCCGGTGACCCGGCCTTCCACCTCCACCAACGGGCCGAGCCACTCCCGGGGCAGTTCAGCCGGCCCGAACAGCTGGAGATGGAGCAGCGCCCAGCCGAAGCCCGCTGCCACCAGCAGGGGCAGCCGCAGGCGCGGCAGGCGCCAACCCAGCCAGGCCAGCGGCGGCACGCCCGCCAGCCACCAGGCGGAAGGCAACACCGGCATCTGCTGGAAGAGCAGGACACCGGCAAAGAAGGCCAGAATCCCTCGTGGCATCGAGACCGTCCCTGGTCGATGAAAGTCGGACTTTGACCTGGAGCATGCAACAGGCGCGGTTCGGTGGTCAACACCGGGGGATCGTGGTGAAATAGCCGCCACCGAAGCCCAGCAGCATCCGCATCTTCATGCCCCGACATCTGCTCAAGCGCTACGCGCCGGATCACCAGAAGATCCGCGACCACAGGCACCTGCAGATCTTCGGCAAGCTGCTGCACGACCCCAACCTGTGGCACCTCAACCGCCGCTCGGTGTCGGGGGCCTTCGCCATCGGCCTCTTCTGGGCCATGATTCCCATGCCCTTCCAGATGGTGGCGGCGGCGGCCACCGCCATCGCCTGGCGTGCCAACCTGCCCATCTCGGTGGCGCTGGTGTGGATCACCAACCCCTTCACCATGCCGCCCATCTTCTACTTCAACTACCTGGTGGGCACCTGGATCCTGCCCGACTGCGGGCCGGTGGGCGACGTGGAGCTGAGCATGGAGTGGTTCGCCAACAGCCTGGCGGAGATCTGGGAACCGCTCTACCTCGGTTCAACGGTGGTGGGGCTGGTGCTGGCGGCGGCGGGGTACGTGGGCATGCGGGGTTTCTGGCGCTGGCACGTGGTGCGCCAGTACCGGCGGCGCGCTCACAGGGGCCGCAACACGCCCTCTTCGAGCTGAAAGACCCGGTCCATGCGCTGCGCCAGGCCGGGATCGTGGGTGACGATGACGAAGCTGGTGCCCTGGGCGCGGTTGAGTTCCAGCATCAGCTCGTAGATGCCCGCCGCCGTGGCGGGGTCCAGGTTGCCGGTGGGCTCGTCGGCCAGGACGCAGTCGGGTTCCGCCACCAGGGCCCGGGCCACCGCCGTGCGCTGGCGCTCGCCGCCGGAGAGCTCGGCCGGCTTGTGCTTCAACCGTTTTCCGAGCCCCACCCGCTCCAGCATTCCCGCCGCCCGCCGGCGCGCCTCGGCGATGTTCACGCGACGCAGCAGCAGCGGCATGGCCACGTTCTCCAGGGCGGTGAACTCGGGCAGCAGGTGGTGGAACTGGTAGATGAAGCCCAGGTGGCGGTTGCGCACCTGGCAGCGCCTGGCCTCCGGCAGGGTGGAGAAGGGATTGCCCTGCAGCCGCACTTCGCCGCCGTCGGGCTCGTCCAGCCCTCCCAGGCAGTGGAGCAGCGTGCTCTTGCCCGAGCCCGAGGCGCCCACGATGGCCACCTGCTCGCCTTTCTCCACGCGCAGGTCCACGCCGCGCAGCACCTCCACGTCCACCGGCCCGGTGGTGTAGGTACGCCGCAGATCGATGCTCTCCAGCGCCGGGTCACTCATAGCGCAGCGCCTCCGCCGGCAGGGTACGGTAGGCGTTCCATGCCGGGTAGAGCGTCATCAGGAAACTGCAGAGGAAGGAGCCGAAGCCCACCAGCGCCACGTCGTCCCAGTGCAGATCGGAAGGCAGCACGCTGATGTAGTAGACGTCGGGATCGATGAAGTGGACGTTGAACACCTGCTCGATCCAGGCCACCACCTGCTCCACGTTGAGGGCCAGTGCCACACCGCCGACCACGCCCAGCAGGGTGCCCACCAGGCCGATGACCGACCCCTGCACGATGAAGATGTTCATGATCTGGCGCGGCGAGGCGCCGAAGGTCTTGAGGATGGCGATGTCGGCGCGCTTGTCCACCACCACCATCACCAGGGTGGCAACGATGTTGACGGCGGCAATG
>JALWGP010000409.1 GCA_027038775.1 Sedimenticola sp.
CTGGGTGACGGAGAAGAAACCCAGGGTGATGGTGACGTCATGCACCAGTGCCGCCACCGAGCCCACGGCGAAGCGCCACTCGAAGCGCACCGCCACGTACATGAGGATGGCCATCAGCGCCACCAGCACCGCCAGGGCGCCGTCCTCGGTGAGCTCGTCGCCCACCTGTGGGCCCACGAACTCCACCCGGCGCAGCTCCACCCTGCCGTCGGCGGCCTTGCTCAGGGCGGCGAACACCTTGTCGCTGAGCTCCGAGCTCTTCACCCCCTCGCGCGGCGCCAGCCGGATGAGCAGATCCTGCGGCGTGCCGAACTGCTGTACCTGGGCCTCCTCGAAACCGTTTTCCGCCAGGACCCTGCGCACCTGCTCCAGTTCCACGGCCTGCTCGTAGCCCACCTCGATGAGGGTGCCGCCGGTGAAGTCGATGCCGAAGGAGAGCCCCCGCAGGAGCAGGGAGACCAGGGAGACGACGATGAGCACGCCGGAAACCGCCAGCGCCAGACGGCGCCGGCCCATGAAGTTGAAGTTTCGATTGGAGGAGAGCAGTTGATGCATGGGGGGTCTTCCTTCCGTCAGATGGCCAGCTTCTTCACCCGCTTGCCGCCGTAGACCAGGTTCACCAGAGCGCGGGTGCCGACGATGGCGGTGAACATGGAGGTGACGATGCCGATGGCCAGGGTCACGGCAAAGCCCTTCACCGGGCCGCTGCCGATGGAGAAGAGCACCACCGCCGCGATGAGGGTGGTGATGTTGGCGTCCATGATGGTGCTGAAGGCCTTCTCGTAGCCAGCGTGGATGGCCGCCTGCGGCGTGCTGCCCACGCGCAGCTCCTCTCGGATGCGCTCGTAGATGAGCACATTGGCGTCCACCGCCATGCCCACGGTAAGCACGATGCCGGCGATGCCGGGCAGGGTGAGGGTGGCCTGCAGCAGGGAGAGGATGGCCACGATGAGCACCAGGTTGGCCACCAGCGCCGCATTGGCGAAGAGGCCGAAGACCCGGTAGTAGGCCACCATGAAGGCCATCACCGCCAGCAGGCCGATGACCACCGAGATGAATCCCTGGCGGATGTTGTCGGCGCCCAGGCTGGGGCCAATGGTGCGCTCCTCGACGATATCGATGGGGGCGGCCAGGGCACCGGCACGCAGCAGCAGGGCCAGCTCGTGGGCCTCCTGGGGGCTGTCCAGGCCGGTGGTCTGGAAGCGGCGGCCGAAGGGCTCGAGGATATTGGCCACGCTGATCACCTCCTCCACCTGGCGCTTGATGGGCTTGCCCTGGGCGTCGCGACCCACCACCCGGGTCTCCTTGAAGACCACGGCCATGGGCTTGCCCACGTTCTCGGTGGTAACGTTACGCATGCGGCGCGCCCCCTTGCTGTCGAGGGAGACGGTCACCATGGGACTGCCGGTGCGCTGGTCGAAGCCGGAGGCGGCGTCGGTGATCTGGTTGCCGGTGACGATGACCCGTTTCTTCAGCAGGATGGGCCGGCCGTCCTCGCGCACCTTGTAGAGGCGCGACCCCGGCGGGATCTTTCCGGTCTCCTTGGCCTCGAAGGCGTCGTGCTCGGTGTCCACCAGGCGGTACTCCAGGGTGGCGGTGGCGCCGAGGATGTTCTTCACCTGGGTGGGATCCTGCACACCGGGCAGCTCCACCACGATGCGCCGCTCGCCCTGCTGCTGCACCAGGGGCTCGGCCACGCCCAGGGCGTTGACCCGGTTGCGGATGGTGGTGATGTTCTGCTGCAGGGCGAACTTCTTGGTGGCGCGCACCTCGGCGGGCGGCATGGTCATGCGCACGTAGAAGGCGCCGTCGGCGTCCACCGCCTCTACGCCCAGGTTGCGGAACTCCTCGGCCAACACCTCCTGCGCCTTGTCACGGGTGGCAGCGTCCTTGAACTTGACGTTGACGCCCAGCTTCTCCGCCTTCACCGTGAGGTAGCGGATCTTGTGCTTGCGCAGGGTGGTGCGGATGTCTCCGGTGTAGGCCTCCAGCTTGTCGCGCAGGGCCGCATCCATGTCCACGTCGATGAGCACGTGGATGCCGCCACGCAGGTCGAGGCCCAGGTTCATGGGCTCGCCACCCATGGCGGTGAGCCACGCCGGCACGTTGGCCGCCATGGTCAGCGCGTAGGAGTAGTCCTCTCCCAGCACCTTGGCGATGACATGCTGGGACTTCTGCTGGTCGGTGGTGGAGCCGAAGCGGACCAGCAGGCGGCCCTCCTTCTTCTCCATGGATTTCACGGCCACGCCGGCCTTCTGCAGGGCCGCCTCCACCTGTTTCTGCAGCGTCTCGTCCACCTGGGCCCCACGCACGCCGGAGATGGCGATGGCGGGATCCTGCCCGAAGAGGTTGGGCAGCGCGTAGAAAAGGCCCAGCACCAGAACCGCCACCACCAGCAGGTTCTTCCACAGAGGATACTTGTTCAGCATGTCGGATTGTCGTCCATCGGGAGGGAGGGAAGGAAAGGCACCGGCCGGGAAGCCCCGGGATCAGAGCTCCTTGAGGGTGCCCTTGGGCATCACCGCCTCCACGGCACCCCGGCGTACCGTGACCTCCACGCCATCGGCCACCTCCACCTTGACGAAGTTCTCGCCCACCTCGGTGATCCGGCCCATGAGGCCGCCCATGGTCTGCACCTCGTCCCCCTTCTTGAGGCTCTCCACCAGCGCCTTGTGCTCCTTCTGGCGCTTCACCTGGGGCCGGATCATGAAGAAGTAGAGGATCAGGATCAGGCCGATGGGAAAGATGAGGCCGGCCAGGCCTCCGGGGCCCTGCTGGGCCGCCGCTGCGGCGGGCGCCGCAGCATCGGCCAGGGCGTCGTTGATGAAGAAGTTCATGGTTCGTGTTCTCCCGGAACGCGGCGGATGCCGCTCGTTTCTGCTTCTTGAAAAAGGTCGTTATTATGCCACAGCACCCGGCGCTTCACAGGTGCGCACCCCCCTACCTGCGCTTGACGTGCTTCATCAGCCGCCTGCGCTTCTGCCGCTGGCGTTGGGTGAGCTTGTTGCGCCGCCCCTTGTAGGGGTTCTCCGCGGTGCGAAACTCGATGCGCACCGGCGTGCCCCAGAGGCCGAAGGCCTGGCGGAAGCGGTTTACCAGGTAGCGCTGGTAGGCCGCCGGCACCGACTCCGTCTGGTTGCCGTGGATCACGATGATGGGCGGATTGCGCCCGCCCTGGTGGGCGTAGCGCAGCTTGATGCGCCGCCCCCGCACCAGCGGCGGCTGGTGCTCCTGCACCGCCTCCTCCAGCACCCGGGTCAGCTCCGGGGTCTTGAGGTCGGCCGTGGCCGCGCGGTAGGCGGCGTCCACCGCCTCCATGAGGTGGCCCACGCCGGTGCCGTGGAGGGCGGAGACGAACTTCACCTCGGCGAAGGAGAGGAAGGGCAGCTTGCGCTCCAGCTCCGCCTTCACCCGTTCCCGCTGGTCCGGGTCGAGGCCGTCCCACTTGTTCACCACCACCACCAGGGCGCGGCCGCTCTCCAGCACGTGGCCCGCCAGGCTGGCGTCCTGCTCGGTGACCCCCTCGTGGGCATCGAGCACCAGCAGCACCACGTTGGCCTGCTCCATGGCCTGCAGCGCCTTGATCACGCTGAACTTCTCGATGGCCTCGGAGACCCGTGCGCGTCGCCGCACGCCGGCGGTGTCCACCAGGGTGTAGCGGCGCCCGGCGTGCTCGAAGGGCACCTGCACACTGTCGCGGGTGGTGCCCGGCTGGTCGTAGGCCACCAGCCGCTCCTCGCCCAGCAGCCGGTTGATGAGGGTGGACTTGCCCACGTTGGGCCGGCCCACCACGGCGATCTGGATGCCCTTCTCCTCCTCGGGCGGCTCCTCCGCCGGCGGCAGGGTCTCGAGCACCTCGTTGATGAGCGGCTTGACGCCCCGGCCATGGGCGGCGGAGATGGGCACCGGCTCGCCCAGTCCCAGGGCGTGGAATTCGGCGGCGGCCAGGTCGCGGTCCAGGCTCTCGCTCTTGTTCACCACCAGGGTAACGGGCTTGCCGGTGCGGCGCAGCTCGGCGGCGATCTGCTCGTCGCCACCGGTGAGCCCCTCGCGCGCGTCCACCAGGTAGAGGATGTGGTCCGCCTCCTCGATGGCCAGGCGAACCTGCCGGTCCATGAGGGCCTCCACGCCATCGCGGTCGCCGCTGATGCCGCCGGTGTCCACCACCACGTAGGGGCGGTCGCCCACGCGGCCGATGCCGTACTTGCGGTCGCGGGTGAGCCCTGGCTGGTCGGCCACCAGGGCGTCCCGGCTGCGGGTGAGCCGGTTGAAGAGAGTAGACTTGCCCACGTTGGGCCGGCCCACCAGTGCGATGACGGGGAGCATGGAAGGCTACTCCCGGACAGGAAGCCTCAGCGCCGCCAGAGTGCCATCGGTGGCGAGCACGTAGAGCACTTCATCCACCACCACCGGCGGCGCCACGATGGGCGAACCGCTGATCTTCACGCGCGCGGCGGGGGCGCCATCCCCGGCGGAGAACCAGTGTAGGTACCCCTCGAAGTCGCCCACCGCCACGTAGTCGCCCAGCAGGGCGGGCGGCGAGAGCTGGCGGTACTCGAGATCCTTCACCCGCCAGCGCGCCGCGCCGCTGTCGGGATCGAGGGACCAGAGCCAGCCGTTGGCGTCGCTGATGGCGAGCTGCTGCCAGTTCACCGCCATGTTGTTATAGACGGAGAGCTTGCGCTTCCAGAACACCTTGCCGCTGCCCTCGCCCACGGCGGCCACGTGCCCCTGGTAGGCGGCGGCGTAGACGGTGCCACTGTAGACCAGGGGGTCGGCGTCCACGTCCACCATGCGCTCCAGTTCCGACCCCCCCGCGGGCACGGTGACATGGCCTTCCCACTCCAGCGCGCCGGTCTCCAGCGACAGCGCCACCAGCTTGCCACCGGCCAGGCCACAGAAGACGGTGCCGCCGCTGATCACGGGCGAGCTGGCCCCGTGCAGGGTGAGCACCGGCGTCCCCTGGTTGTAGAGCCAGAGCTGCTCGCCGTTTTCGGCGTCCAGGCCGTAAATGCGGCCGTCCTCGGTGTGCACCACCACCACCCCCTGGGAAACGGCGGGCACGGAAAGCACCTGGCCCGAGAGCTGGCGGCGCCAACGCGCTTCGCCCTTTTCACTGTCGAAGGCGGCCACCTCCCCTTCGGCGGTGCCCACCAACAGCAATCCCTCTCCCAGGCCGGGACCGGCAGAGGCTGGAAGGCGGGTCTCCACCTTCCAGACCAAGGCGCCGCTCTCGCGGCTGCGTGCCTGCAGCACGCCCTCCAGATCCACCGTGTAGAGGCGTTCATCGCCCACCGCGGCCACCAGCCGGTTGAACCGGGGCGAACCGTCGCCCACATTCACCGACCAGAGCCGCTCCGGCCTCACCGTGGCCTCGAAGGACTTGAGTTCGGCGGGCTCGGGCCCGGCATCGCCGCCGAACCACTCGCGGGGATCGGCCATGGTGCCGCAGCCGGCGAGCAGCGCGACGCTCAACAGAAGGAAGGGAAGACGCCACATGACCGATCAGCCGCCCAGTTCCGCCAGCTTCATGCGCACCAGCGCCGGCGTGCTCACCCCTTTCGCGAGCGCTTCGGCCAGATCCTTGCGCGCCCCTTCGCGGTCGCCCCGCGCCAGTTTGATCTCGGCCCGGATGCTGAGAAACTCACCCTCCCAGGCGTCCCCCGCCGGCGTGCCGGCGAGCCGCTCGGCCTCGTCGAGCGCACCGGTGTCCAGCGCCAGTCGCGCCAGCCGTACCCGTGCCAGCTGCGCCAGCCCCTCGTCCGAGGCGTTTTCCACCACCCACTGCAGCCGCTCGCGCGCCTTGTCCTTCTCGCCCGCCTCGTACTGCAGCCGGGCCAGCTCCAGAGCGGCGAAGCGGGCGTAGGTGGAACGGCGGTATTCCTGGATGAGCGCCTCGCCCCGCTTGAGCGCCTTCTCCAGGTCACCCTCCACCGCGGCCTGCGAGAAGCCCTCGTAGAAGGAGGAGGCGTTCTCCGCCTGGATCCGGTTGTACTCGATCCAGCCCTTGCCGCCGCCCACCACCAGCAGGCCGATGACCACGCCGGCGATGACCGACCTGCCGTTCTCCTTCCACCACTTCTTGAGGGCTTCGACCTGCTCCTCTTCGGTCTGATAGGTGCTCACGTTCAGTCTCCCAGAATCTCCTGCATGAATTCGGCCAGCGTCTCCTGGCTCACCTGTGCCTGTTCGCGCTCCTCCCGCAGCCACTTGATGCCCACGGTGCCCTGGTTCACCTCGTCGTCGCCGAGGATCAGCGCCACCCGGGCGCCGCTGCGGTCGGCCCGCTTGAACTGGGACTTGAAGCTGCCGCCCCCGCAGTTTACCTGCAATTTCAGTTTCGGCAATCGGTGCCGCAGCCGCTCGGCCAGCACCAGGCCGCGCTCGCCCGCCGCCTCACCCACCGCCACCAGGTAGGCGTCCGGCCTGGTGCTGGCC
>JALWGP010000410.1 GCA_027038775.1 Sedimenticola sp.
GCCCCGAAGCCCCCATGGCCAGGTTGTTCATGCTCCCCTGGCTCGCCGCCGCCATGCGTTCCGGCACCGCCTGCGCCAGGGCACCCATCACCGCGTCCACCACGCGGGTACTGGTCTCCACGTTGCCGGCCGCCACCGCCGCGGGGAAACGGGCGTTGAGCAGGCACCCCTCGGGCGCATGGATGGAGATGCGCCGGAACGCGCCTGCACAGGCCGGCGTCTGCGGCGGCATGAGGCAGCGGAAGACGTAGTAGACACCCGCCGCGGCCACCGAGAGGGGGCAGTTGACGTTGCCCGGGACCTGTTCGGCCGTGCCGGTGAAATCGACCTCCACGTCCCCGCCTTCAACCCGCACCCGAACCTCGATGGGGATGTCGGACCGCCCCTGGCCGTCGTCGTCCAGCAGGTCGCGGAAGCGGTATTCGCCCTCCGGAATCTCCCGCAGCACGTCGCCGGCCAGGCGCTCGGCATAGTCGTTGAGCGCCGCCAGCCCCTCCCGGTACGGGTCCCTGCCCAGGGACTCGACCAGCTGCTGCAACCGCTGGAGACCCGCGACGTTGGCGCTGAGCTGGGCGGAGAGATCCCCTTCCGCCACCCTCCGGTCCCCGGTGGCATTGAGTATCCAGTGCCAGATGGAGTCCTCGCGCCTGCCCCCGCGCACCAGGTGCACCGGCTCGATCACCAGCCCCTCCTCCTCCAGGGAGGAGGAGACCGGCATGGACCCCGGCGTGGAGGCGCCGATGTCGGCATGGTGCGCCCGGTTGGCCACGAAACCCAGCAGTTCTCCCTCGAGGAAGAGCGGAGCGATGAGGGTGACGTCGGGCAGGTGGGTGCCGCCCAGGAAGGGGTCGTTGAGTATCACCTGGTCACCCGGCGCCCAGGCGAGGCGCTTCACGATGCCGCGCATGGCAAAGGCCATGCTGCCCAGGTGGACCGGAATGTGCGCCGCCTGGGCACCCAGTTCCCCTTCGGCGTCGAAGATGGCGCAGGAGAAATCGAGGCGGTCGCGGATGTTGGGCGAAAAGGCGGCGTTGCGCAGTATGGCGCCCATCTCGTCGCAGACCGCGGCAAGCCGGCTGGAGAAGAGGTTGAGGGAGACGGGATCGAAGGGGAAAGAGGCGCTCTTCATGGGCGGATTATCGCATTCCCGGGACGGAAAGGCAGCGGCGGGAAGGATTCACAGGTTGCATTTTGCCCCGAATCGGAATACTCTGTGCGGCCACATAATACCAAGTAATTTACTCAAGATTTAAGCGAGAACATTCTTGATCGAGAGGAGAAACCCATGACCCACACATTGCCCGATCTGCCCTATTCCAAGGACGCCCTGGAGCCCTACATCTCCGCCGAGACCCTGGAGTTCCACCACGACAAGCACCACGCCACCTACGTCACCAACCTGAACAACCTGGTCCCCGGCACCGAGTTCGAGAACGCCAGCCTGGAAGAGATCATCATGAAGGCCGAGGGCGGCATCTTCAACAACGGCGCCCAGGTGTGGAACCACACCTTTTACTTCAACTGCATGGCACCCGACGCGGGCGGCGCGCCCTCCGGCGCCCTGGCCGAGGCCATCGACAGCGCCTTCGGTTCTTTCGACGAGTTCAAGGAGAAGTTCTCCACCGCCGCCGCCACCAACTTCGGCTGCGGCTGGACCTGGCTGGTGAAGAACGGCGACGGCTCCCTGGAGATCGTCAACACCACCGGTGCCGGCAACCCCATGCGTGACGGCAAGACCCCGCTGCTCACCATCGACGTCTGGGAGCACGCCTACTACATCGACAAGCGCAATGCCCGCCCGGCCTACGTGGCGGACTTCTGGAACCTGGTGAACTGGGACTTCGTGGCCTCCAACTTCGGTTGATCCCGTATTCCCGGCACCCTGGAGAACCCGGCCCCGGCCGGGTTTTCTTTTGCGCCGAAAAGCGGGATCATGACCTCGACTGTTTTTTATTCACCAAAGGGAGCCGTAGGGTGGGCAAAGCGCAGCGTGCCCGCCACCATGGCCTGATGGGCACGGCCTTACGACCTTTGCCCATCCTATCTCCTGAAGCCCGGCCCACAGGGATCCTGAATGATCA
>JALWGP010000411.1 GCA_027038775.1 Sedimenticola sp.
ATCCCCGATTTCAAGGACTGGACAGGGCCCGGCCCCCGAAGTAGCCTGAACCTCCAGATCGGATGGGAGGAGACGAGATGCTTGACCCCAAGGTCATCGACGAGATTTCGAGCAAGGTGACGGCCAACCTGCCCAAGGGACTGCAGGCGCTGCAGAGCGATCTGCAGCACAATCTGCGCAGCACCCTGGGGGCGGCGCTGAACAAGCTCAACCTGGTCACCCGGGAGGAGTTCGAGATCCAGCAGGGGGTGCTGGCCCGCACCCGGGCCAAGGTGGACGCCCTGGAACGGCGGGTGCGGGAACTGGAAAAGGCGCTGGAAAGCCGCGACAATAACGGCTGATACCATTCAGCCACATGACCAGGGAAGGTTATGGCACTGGCAACCACACTCTGCCGCGCCAGCGTGGGCATGGAAGCGCCGCTGGTCACCGTCGAAGTCCATCTGGCCAACGGCCTGCCGGCCTTTCACATCGTGGGCCTGGCGGAGAAGGCGGTGCAGGAGAGCCGCGAGCGGGTGCGCAGCGCCATTCTCAACGCCGGCTTCGAGTTTCCCGCCCGCCGCATCACCGTCAACCTGGCCCCCGCCGACCTGCCCAAGGAGGGTGGCCGCTTCGACCTGCCCATCGCTTTGGGCATCCTGGCCGCCTCCGGCCAGCTGCCGCCGGAATCGCTGGCGGGCAAGGAGTTCATGGGGGAACTGACGCTTTCAGGGGCGGTGCATGGGGTCACCGGCTCGTTGCCTGCGGTGATGGCCGCCAGCCGGGAGGGCCACGCCCTGTTCCTACCAGTATCCAACCTGGCCGAGGCCAGCCTGGTCTCAGGAGCGCGGCTCCATCCCCTGGAACACCTGCTCCAGGCCACCGGCCATCTCTCCGGCCAGGCGCCGGTGGCGCCCCACCGCACCGAGGTCACATCCGAACCCGATTATTCCGGCCTGCCGGACCTGTGCGAGGTGCGGGGACAGGCCCAGGCCAAGCGCGCCCTCATGGTGGCCGCCGCCGGAGGCCACAACCTGCTCTTCAGCGGTCCGCCGGGAAGCGGCAAGAGCATGCTGGCCAGCCGGCTGCCCTCGATCCTGCCGCCCCTTTCAGATGAAGAGGCGCTGGAGCAGGCGGCCATCGCCTCCATCGCCGGCCAGCCCTTCCGCCCGGAGCGCTGGCGGCTGCGTCCCTACCGGGCCCCCCATCACACCGCCTCGGCGGTGGCGCTGGTGGGTGGGGGCGGTTCCCCCCGCCCCGGGGAAATCTCCCTGGCCCACCACGGGGTGCTCTTCCTGGACGAGCTTCCGGAATTTCCCCGGCACGTGCTGGAGGTGCTGCGTGAACCACTGGAGAACGGCCGCATCAGCATCTCCCGGGCATCACGCAAGGTGGAATACCCGGCCCGCTTCCAGCTGGTGGCGGCCATGAACCCCTGCCCCTGCGGCCACCTGGGTGATTCCACCGCCAGTTGCCGCTGCACTGCCGAACAGGTGGCCCGTTACCAGGCACGCATCTCCGGCCCGCTGCTGGACCGCATCGATCTCCAGGTGCAGGTACCCACACAGCCCCCTTCGCTGCTGCTGGCGCAGGCCCCGCCACCGGAGCCCGCCAGCGCCGAAATTCGGGCACAGGTGCTGGCGGCGCGCCGGATCCAGCAGCAGCGCCAGGGTCGTCCCAATTCGGCACTGGAGAACGCAGCGCTCGAGAAATGGTGCAAGCTGGATGGATCCTGCCGCGCCTTCCTCGAAAGGGCCATGGAGTCGCTGGGACTGTCGGCGCGCGCCTACCACCGCATTCTGCGGGTGGCACGCACCATTGCCGATCTGGCGGGGGAGCCGGAGATCGCCCTGCCCCATCTCACCGAGGCCATCGGCTACCGCAGGCTGGCGAACCCCTCGGGGTGAGATTCAGGCCTGCTGGTAGAGGGGGCAGTAGGCGTCCACGTAACGTCCCTTCCAGTAGCGGCCGCGCAGGTGGTCGGTGACGAAGTTGGCCACCTCCCGGTCGGCATCACCCAGGTCCACCTTCCAGTCGACCCCTTTGCGGCGTTTTGCCAGGGTGTCCACCTTGCGCACGGGATGGAAATGCTCCACCAATGCCTTCACCTCGTCTGCGGTCACGTCGAAAGGCAGGTCATTCATGAGAATCACCATCTTTCCATCCTCCGAGTTGTTTGTTGTTGCTTCTCGTGGCGGCCCGTTGCAGGCCCGGGGAAAGGTCCGGACGAGAAGAAACCAGACCAACAAATTTAAAATACGCCTTCTACCCCTCCTCTTCAAGAGCCGCCTGTACCAGCAGCAGCTCGGCAATCCCCGCTGCCGCCCCCAGATAGGGCACCAGCCGAATCCGGCTGCCTGGATGGGCCTGGCGCGCCTTCTCCACCTCGGCCGGGATGTCTTCGCTCACGTGGCGACCGGCAGACAGAAAATAGGGCAGCACCACCACCTCGCGGGCGCCCTGCTCCAGGCAGCGGTGGATTCCCTCCGGAATGGAAGGCTCGGCCAGCTCCAGGAAGGCGGCCTCAACCCACCCATAGCGATCACCCGCCACCTCCTTCACCCTTCGCGCCAGCCGGCGCACCTCCTCGTTGGAGGCCTCGCGCCGGCTGCCGTGGGCCACCACCAGCAGCGCCTTCATGGCTCGAGCAGCCTCAGGACCACTTCGTGGAGATCACGCGAGAGGCCGGGGCGCGCCAGCACCCGCTCGAGCTGCTCGCGGGCATGGGCCTGGCGCCCCTCGTCCAGGCGCCGCCAGCGCGAGAGATTGCGCAGCAGGCGGGCGGCGATCTGGGGGTTGATGGCGTCGAGCTCCAGCACCCGCTCCACCAGGAAGGCGTAGCCGCTGCCGTCGGGCGCGTGGAAGCGCAGCGGGTTCCCGGCGGCGAAGGCACCGATGAGGGAACGCACCCGGTTGGGGTTCTCCAGGGAGAAGCTGGGGTGGGAGAGGAGCACCTGGATGCACGGCAGGGTGTCTTCGCGGCGCGACATGGCCTGGACGCCGAACCACTTGTCCATCACCAAGGGATCGTCCTCCCACCGTTCGGCGAAGTCGGCCAGGATCTCCTCCCGCTCGGGCCAGTCGCTGTGGGCGACGAGCGCGAGGGCGGCCATCCCATCGGTCATGTTGTGGCCGCGCCGGTACTGCTCCAGGCAGAGGCGACGGCCCGCCTCGCCGCCACCGGCCACCAGGTACTCCAGCAGCAGGTTCTTGAGGCTGCGCCGGCCGATGGAGGCGGCGTCGATGCGGTACTCGCCCTCTTCGTCCAGCCGACGGTAGTGCGCCAGCAGCAGTTCCTCCAACCGCCGCCCCACCTCGGCCTTGATCCCCTCGCGCACCCGGTGGATCCCCTCCACGTCGATGGGATCCATCTGGTCCCCCAGCCAGGACTCGGAGGGAAGCCGGAGGATCTCCGCGGTCAGCGCCGGGTCCTCGTCGGCCCGCTCCAGCGTACGGCGGAAGGTCTCCAGGTAGTCGTCGGGGGCAGTCACCTCCTCCACGCCCGATTCCACCAGTCCCAGGATCATGCGCTGGGCCAGAAGCTGGGCGGCGTCCCAGCGGTTGAAGCCGTCGCTGTCGTGGGCCATCAGGAAGTGGAGCTGCGCATCGCTGTAGTCGAAGCGCAGCTTCACCGGCGCCGAGAAACCGCGCAGCAGGGAAGGCACCGGTTCCTCCGCCACCTCGAGGAAGACGAGGGTCTGTTCGGGATCGCGCAGCTCCACGAGGGAAGGGTCGGCCGCGCCGTCTTCGCGCACCAGCGGCAGCTCGCGCCCTTCGGCATCGAGCAGGCCCACCCGGACCGGGATGTGGAAGGGCGGCTTGTTCTTCTGTCCCGGGGTGTCGGGCACCCGCTGGTGGAAATGGAGGAGGTAGCGGCGGCCGGCGGCGTCGTACTCGCCCTCCACCTCCACCTCCGGCGTGCCGGCGTAGTGGTACCAGTACATGAACTGGGAAAGGTCCCGCCCCGAGGCATCCTCCATGCAGCGCACGAAGTCCTCCACCGTCACCGCCTGGCCGTCGTGGCGCTCGAAATAGAGGTCGGTGGCCCTGCGGAAGGCCTCCGGCCCCAGCAGCTCGGCCTGCATGCGCACCACCTCCGCCCCCTTCTCGTAGACGGTGACGGTGTAGAAGTTGTTGATCTCCATGTACTGGTCGGGCCGCACGGGATGGGCCATGGGACCGGCGTCCTCGGCGAACTGGTGGGCGCGCAGCAGCCGCACGTCGTCGATGCGCTTGACGCCCCGCGAGCCCATGTCGGCGGAGAACTCCTGGTCGCGGTAGACGGTGAGCCCCTCCTTGAGGGAGAGCTGGAACCAGTCGCGGCAGGTGATGCGGTTGCCGGTCCAGTTGTGGAAGTACTCGTGGGCCACCACCGCCTCGATGCCCTGGTAGTCGGTGTCGGTGGCGGTGTCGGGACGCGCCAGCACGTACTTGGCGTTGAAAATGTTGAGCCCCTTGTTCTCCATGGCGCCCATGTTGAAGTCGTTCACCGCCACAATGTTGAAGACCTCCAGGTCGTACTCGCGGCCGTACTGCTCCTCGTCCCAGCGCATGGCCCTGATCAGCGAACGCATGGCGTGGTCGCAGCGGTCGATGTTCTCCGGCTCCACGTAGATGCGCAGTCGCACCCGGCGGCCCGAGGCGGTGGTGAAGTGTTCTTCCACGTGCTTGAGGTTCCCCGCCACCAGGGCGAAGAGGTAGCTGGGCTTGGGAAAGGGGTCGTCCCACACGGCATAGTGGCGGCCACCGGGCAGCTCGCCGGACTCCACCGGGTTGCCGTTGGACAGCAGCACGGGGTAGCGCGCGCGGTCGGCCTCGATGCGCACATTGAAGCGGGCCATGACGTCGGGCCGGTCCAGGTACCAGGTGATGCGCCGGAACCCCTCCGCCTCGCACTGGGTGCAGAACATGCCGCCGCTGCGGTAGAGCCCCTCCAGGCGGGTGTTCTCCTCCGGGGCGATCTCCACCTCGGACTCCAGCACGAAGTGGTCCGGCGGGTCGAAGAGGGTCAGCCCCTCGTCGTCGATGCGGTAGCGGTCACCGTGGAGCTCGGAGCCGTCCAGGCGAATGCAGACGGGAGTCAGCTCCTCGCCGTGAAGCAGCAGCCGGTCCGCCTCGCCCTCGAAGGCGGGGTTGCGCTTCAGGGTGAGGCGGGAGAAGACGCGGGTGCCCTCCTCGCGCAGGTCGAAACGCAGGTCCACCGTCTCGATGGTCCAGGGGGGCGGCCGGTAGTCCTGCAGCCGAATGGTCCGGGGTGCAGCCTCTTTCACCATGCCGTCTCCGTGTGAAACCGGAAAGAGGGATAGTGTATCAGCCCCGCGGAGCGGAAAAGACTGGATCATCGCGGGGGAGGATTGCTAGGATAATTCGAGCTGAAGATCCAGGCCGTCGTCAAGAACGGCCGTTCACCTGGAGGAGTATCCCGTGTCTGCACCCAAGGTCGTCGTCTATTCCACCCTCATGTGTCCCTACTGCGTGCGCGCCAAGGCCCTGCTGCAGGCCAAGGGCGTGGAGTTCGAGGAGATCCGCGTGGACCTGGACCGCGACCGCATGGTGGAGATGATGCAGCGCAGCGGTCGCCGCACCGTGCCCCAGATCTTCATCGGCGACGTCCACGTGGGCGGCTACGACGACATGGCGGCGCTGGACGCCCGCGGCGGGCTCGATCCCCTGCTGGGCCTGGAGTCCACCCTCGAGGTGCCCGCCTACGGCCACGGCCCCGACGCCTCCGAAGACGGTCCCACGTGAGCGAGGAACGCATGCGCCTGGACAAGTGGCTCTGGGCGGCGCGGTTCTTCAAGACCCGCAAACTGGCCGCCGAGGCCGTCCAGGGCGGTCACGTCCATCTCAACGGCCAGCGCACCAAGCCCGGCAAGGAGGTGCAGGTGGGCAGCCGGCTGCACATCAGCAAGGACGGTCTCGAGTGGGAGATCGAGGTGCTGGAGCTGCCGAGACAGCGGCGGCCGGCGAAGGAAGCCGTCCACTTCTACCGCGAGGAGGAGGCCAGCCGTCGCCGGCGCGAGGAGGCATTGGCCCGGCGCCGTGCCGAGCGGGCCGCCACCCCGCTGCGCACCGAGGGCCGCCCCAGCAAGCGCGATCGGCGCCTGATCCACCGCTTCAAGCAGGGGGGCTGAGGTGGACGAGGAGGCCTACCGCCGCATCTACCGCGAGGTGAACGATCGCCAGTGCCACTACGAGAAGGCGATCCTCGGCACCCACGGCAGCTGCAACCGTATGCGCAAGATCTGCCTGGCCGAGCGGGAGGCGGTCCATTGCGAGGAGACCGGGGCCCACGAGCAGTGCAGCGAGTACCTGGAAGCCCTGCGCCGCGCCACCCTCTTCGCCCTGCGCACCGCGGGAGAGGGCAGCCGCCTGCCCCACGCCAAGGCGATCCGCCTGCAGGTGGGCGGCCTGCGCGGCCTGCACC
>JALWGP010000412.1 GCA_027038775.1 Sedimenticola sp.
CGGTGGAACCCCGTGCCGGGGTTCGCGCAAGGGCCCGAGCAGGCCCCCGGGAGCGGGAATTTTACTCAGAAATAGGGGTTTGGCAAATTTTTTGGACGATTTTTTGCCGGCGTCAGGCGCCGAAGAGTGCCCGGGCGAGCTCGCGGATCTCGCCCCGGCACTGGGCGGCCTGCTGTGCCAGGGGCACCTCCGCCTCGGGGGAGAGGCCCAGCCGGCTCCACCTGGGGTCGGATGCCGCCAGCGGCTCCGCCTCCTCACGGACGTGGATCACCCGGGCGGCCAGGCCGACCAGGGCGGCGGCCTCCCAGTGTTCCCCGTCGTAATCCACCTCGGCCTGGTGGCGCAGGGCCTCGGTGAGCACCTCGGGGAACTTCCAGGCCTCTGTCAGCAGGGCGCCGGCTTCCACGAACCCGGTGCCGCAGTGTTCCACCAGCAGGCCGTCCAGCGGGGTGTCGGGGTCGTCGTCCGAGGCGAGCAGGGCGCGGTGGGTTTCTTCGGGCATCCAGGTGGCCAGCCACAGCAGCCCCAGGTTGTGCAGCAGGCCGGCGGTGCGCACCGTCTGGGGATCCGCCTCGCCGTGTTCCTCCGCCTGCTCGGCAAGGCGGGTGCCCAGGTCCGCCGTGAGGAAGGCGTTGGTCCAGTAGCGGATGGGATCGAAAGCGGGGCAGGTCCTGGGATTGAAGACGTTGGCGATGCTCAGCGCCACGCTTACGCTGCGCACCACGAAGAAGCCCAGGCGGGAGCAGGCCATCACCAGCGAGGTCACCTCCGTCACCGGGGAGGACCAGCCGGAATTGGCCAGCGCGATGAGACGTGCGGCGATGGTGGGAAACTTCTCTACCACGGCGGCCAGTTCAGGGAAGGTCATCTCCTCGTTGGACATGGCCCTGAGCAGGTAGGGTGCGTTGGGTGGCAGCACGGGCAGCTGGTTGGCAGCCATCACCTCCCGCAGGCAGTCCCGGTCCCTGGGCTGGCAGTGGATCATCCTTTCACCCCCGGCCCGAAGGCGAGCCCGATCTGGCCGTGGTCCGTCAGGTGAACGAAGTCGCGCTCGAGCAGGGCCGGGATCTCATCGGCCGTCACCGGCCGGCTGAAGTAGTAGCCCTGGACGATGTCGCAGCCCAGCCCGGTGAGGATCTGCACCTCCTGCTCGTTTTCCACGCCCTCGGCCACCACGTGCAGCCCCAGCGCCTTGGCCAGGCCGATGATGGTGCCCACCAGGGTGGCCGATTCGGGGTCTTCCACCATGCCCCGGATGAAGAGCTGGTCCACCTTGAGGCAGTCGATGGGCAGCTTCTTCAGCGAGGCGAGGGAGGAGTAGCCGGTGCCGAAGTCGTCGATGGCGATGCGCACGCCCAGCTCCTTGAGACGCTTGAAGTTCTCCATGTTGTCGGGCTCGGTCTGTACCACGCTCTCGGTCACTTCCAGCTCCAGGTTGGCGGCGGAGCAGCCCGAGCGCTCGAGTGCTTCCCGCACCTGCTGGACAATGGCCGGATCCTTGAAGTGGAGGGGTGAGACATTGATCGCCACCTGGAGCCCCTGGTGTCCCGCCTCCACCCACTCCCGGGCCTGCTGGCAGGCGGTCTCCAGCACCCATTCGCCCAGCGTCTTGATCAGGCCGATGCGCTCCGCCACGTGGATGAACTCGCCCGGTGGCACCAGCCCCTTGGTCGGATGCTTCCAGCGCACCAGCGCCTCCACGCCGAAGACCCGACCCGTGGTGAGGGAGATCTGCGGCTGGTAGTGGAGCTCCAGTTCCTCCTTCTCCAGCGCCTCACGCAGCTCGTGTTCCATGTCGAGCCGCTTCTTGGCGCGGATGGTCAGCTCGGGCTGGTAGAAGGCGTAGCGGTGCTTGCCCTCCTGCTTGGCTGCGTACATGGCGCTGTCGGCGGCCTTGAGCAGCGTCTGCGCGTCCTGCCCGTCCCCGGGGAAGTTGGCAATGCCGATGCTGATCCGGGGGTTGAAGGTCTGGGTGCCGAGCCGGATCGGCTTGTTCACCTCCTCGAGACAGCGGCTGGCGATTTCCGCCGCGTAGTTGATGGAGACGTTATCCACCAGGATGCAGAACTCGTCACCCCCCAGCCGTGCGGCGAAGTCGGTCTTGCGCAGCACCTTGGAAAGGCGTCCCGCCACCACCTTGAGCAGTTCGTCGCCCACGTCGTGACCCAGGGTGTCGTTGATGTCCTTGAAGGAGTCCAGGTCCAGGTAGAGCAGCGAGAACTTCTCCTGATGGCGCCCGGCGATGTTGATGGTGTCCTCGAGGTGGCGCTGGAAGTAGGAACGGCTGGCCAGCCCGGTCAGTTCGTCGGAGTAGGCCAGCTTGCGGATCTTCTGTTCCGACTCGTACTGCCGGGTGATGTCCTGGACGGTGCCCAGCAGGGTCCCCGGCGCGGGCATGGTGAGCTCCTGGTGGATGTACAGCCGCCGGCCCCCGGCGGTGACGATGCGGTAGTCGAGGGGCTTGATCGAACCCTCCTCCAGGGCCAAGCGAATGTTGAGTCGCAGCTGCTCCCGGTCCTCGGGATCGACCAGCCCGATGAAGTTCTCCAGCGAGCTCTCCCAGTGATCCAGGTCGAGTTCGCAGATGCGGGCGAGCTGTTCGGACACCTCGAAACGGGCCTTCGCCGGCTCCCATCGCCAGTGACCCAGGCGTGCCAGCTGCTGGGCCATGGCCAGCTGCTCCCGGCTCTCGCGCAGCTCCACCGACTCGCGCGCCACGCGGAGCTGGAACCGGATCCGGTGGATGAGCACCGGGTAGTTGACGGGCTTGGTGATGAAACCGGCGGCGCCGGCCTGGAAGGCCTTGTGCACGGAATCGATGTCGTCCAGGCCGGTGACCATGAGCACCGGGATCTGGCGTGTCCCGGGATCCTGCTGGATGCGTGCGCAGATCTCGAAGCCATCGATGTCCTCCATCAGCGCATCCAGCAGGATCAGCTCCGGCGGGTCGGTGGCGATGGTGGCCAGGGCGTCCTTTCCGTTGGTGGCCTCCGTTACCACGAAGCCCGCTTCCCGCAACGAGGCGGCGGTGACCAGCCGGAAGGCGGGGTCGTCGTCCACCAGCAGGATCCGGCCGTTCGCCTCGACCTGTTCCGGCACCGGCTTCACCTGGGCATCGTCGGCCTGGAGGGCTTCTTCCAGTGCCTCCATGACCACGGGAAGCAGTTTCTCTGCGGCCTGCAGGCGTTGGGGGGCCTCTTCCAGCCGGTGTTCCAGGGCCATCTTTTCCAGCCGGCCGAATTCCCGGGCGATGCCCGTGGCGCCCAGCATGTCGCTGGAGGACTTGAGGTTGTGGGCGATCAGGCGGATCTGTTCCGCCATTCCGTCCTCGATCGCCTGCCGCAGGCGGCCGAGCTCTTCCGGCGTGTGGTCGATGTAGTACCTGGCCGCCTTCTCCAGCAGGCTGGCGCCGCGCTCGTGGCCCATGGAACGCAGGGAGTCGAGCCGGGCCTTGTCCAGCACCTGCTCCTGCTGCGGGGAGGCAGCGGGCTCCGCGGGTGCGGTTTCCGGGGTTTCTCTTCCCGACAGCCACCGGGCGAGGGCCTTGGCCAGATCCTCCCGGGAGTAGGGCTTGCTGATATAGTCGTCCATGCCGGTCCGCTGGCAATGTTCCCGGATCCCGTCGTGAATGTCCGCGGTGAGGGCGATGATCGGCGTCCGGCTGCGGTCCTCGGAACGCTCCTGCTCCCGGATCCGCCTGCTGGCGGCGAAGCCGTCGGTGCCGGGCATGTGGCAGTCCATGAAGATGAGGTCGAACCGCTGCTGCCCGGCCTTCGCCACCGCCTCCTCTCCCCCTTTGGCCAGTTCCACCTCGCAGCCCAGGGCCTTGAGCATGCTCAGGGTGATCATCTGGTTGACGGCGTTGTCCTCCACCAGCAACACCCGGGCCTTGGGGGTCGGCTGCACGTTTTCCGCCGGGGGTTCCGGGCGTCTCGCGGGAGGGGGGCGTTTCAGTGGAAGGTCGAGAATGAAGCAGGGATTGCCCTCCAGGTCCTCCGCCAGCTCGAAGGAGCCTCCCAGCAGTTCCGCCAGGCGGTTGCTGATCACCAGGTCACGGTTCTGCGGTGCGAGCAGCTCCATGTTGGCCAGGGGCTTCCCGTTGAGGCTGTCGAAGAGCATTGCCCGCTGGTCGTGGGGGATCTCCTCCCCCTTCAGGCAGACCCGGAACTCCACGCGGTACCGGGTGCCACCCCCTTCCTTGCGCCTCGCCTCGAAGTGAACCTCCCCGTCGTGCGCCAGCCGGAAGGCGGCCTGCAGCATCCCTTCCAGCAGCTGGGAGAGGCGCAGGGGGTCGCCCACCACCCGTTCCGGCAGGTCGCTGGAGAGCTTCGAGTGGAGCGCCATCCCGTGGTGGGGGGCGAGACTCTTCGAAGGCTGAATGGCTTCCTCGACGACCCGGTGGAGATCGAATTCCTCCTCCTCCGGGGTGGGGTCGCCGGATTCCAGGCGGGTCCGGTGGAAGGTTTGCTGAACCATCTCCAGCAGGTTTTCCACCGACTGGTGGAGCGTGCGGGCCAGCCTGCGGGCGCGGGCATCCAGGTTGCTGTCCAGCAGCAGCTCGACGATGCCGAGGAGACTGCTCATGGGCAGCCGGATATCGCGGTTCAGCGTCCTCAGCAGCCGCCTGTGGGAGAGCAGGGCGGTTCTCGCATCCTTTTCGGCCCGTTCCGCGGCGGCACGGCTGGCCCTTGCCTCTTCGGCGAGCCTCCGGTTCTCACGCGCCAGGGAGGCGTTCTCATCGCGCGTCTCCTCGATGAGCCTTTCCAGTGCATCCAGGGAAAGGGAGGCGCGGATCCCTTCGCCCCGATGGAGGCCGGCGGCCCGGCTCATCAGGCGCTGCAGCGGTTCTCCGAGCCGTCGGGCCAGTGTGGCGGAGAGGGGGAACAGCAGCAGCAACAGCGCGGCGGCCCCGGGCAGGAGCAGCGCCAGGTTTTCCCTGGCCACCTGCCGGAAAAGGTGCGGGGTGGACCGGAAGGCGATCCAGCCCAGGGTGTGGCCGCCGCCGGTGACCGGTGCCAGGTAGAGAGGGGTGGTCATCCAGGCAAAGGGCTGGTGGCCAATGCCGGCGGCCTGCTTCCGCCAGGAGGAGAGGGAGTCCGGGCAGCCGGAGGTGTCGCCGTCCCGGCGGTGGGCGGCGAGCAAACGTGGCTGTCCGTCCCAGACCAGGGCGCACTGGATGGAAGGGTCGGAGCCCAGGCCGTCGAGCAGGCGGCGGGCTTCCGCTTCACCCAGCTGGCCGTCGGTGACCGCCAGGGAGGAGGAGAGTGCGGCCAGTGCTGCAAAGTGATCGGTGATCCGCTGGTGTTCGCGGGCGGTCTCCAGTGCCAGGAAGCCGAGAGAGGCGAGGGCGAGCACGGCGGCGGTGAAGACCAGGATCAACACCTGCAGTCGGGCGGTATACGAAATGTCCTTGAAACCTTTCATTGCCTCCTGCCACGGGCTGGTGCCCTGCTTCTGTAATGATTCTACCTCGAACCTTTCCCTGTTTCGTTCAGAACCGAATGTAAATACAGGAAAAATATATTCTTTCTCCTGGAAATGGGATGCGGCGCACACTCGTTGCTGGGATTCGGCGCTCTCCAGGCTGGAGATCGGCAGGCAGCCCGCAAAGTTGAGCCGTGTTCCCCGGGGGTCAGCCCTGTGTCTCCAGCTTCTCCGCCATGAGCAGGAAGTTCTCCAGCCGCTGGGGGTGGATCTTGCCCCGCTCCACCGCTTCACGCAGGGCACACCCGGGTTCCTGGCGGTGGGTGCAGTTGGAGAAGCGGCAGCGGCCCAGGAAGGGGGCGAACTCGCGGAATCCCCGCTCCAGCTCCCGGCGGTCGATGCGCCCCAGGCGGAAGCTGCGCACGCCGGGGGAGTCGATGATCTCGCCGCCGTTGTCGAGGAAGTGGAGGGTGGCGGCGGAGGTGGTGTGGCGCCCCAGGCCGCTGGCCTCGGAGAGTTCCCCCACCGCCTCAGGCCGCTGGGGGATGAGGGCGTTGATCAGCGAGGACTTGCCCACCCCGGACTGGCCCACCAGGATGCTGGTCTCCCCCCCGAGCCGCGCCAGCAGAGGGTCGAGACCGTGCTTGCGCCGGGCGCTGACGGTGATCACGGGATATCCGATCCGCTCGTAGTGGGCGAAGTGCTGCTGGAAGCGCTCCAGCTCGTCGCCCTCGAGCAGGTCCGCCTTGTTGAGGGTGATGAGCGCCTTCACCCCCATGAGCTCGGCGGCCACCAGGTACTGGTCAGTAAGAAAGCCGGTGGGTTCCGGCTTTGGTGCCAGCACCACCACCAGCTGGGTGATGTTGGCCGCCAGGGGCTTTTCCCTCCCGCTGTAGTCCTGGCGGGAGAGCACGGTGTCGCGGGGCAGCAGCGCCACC
>JALWGP010000413.1 GCA_027038775.1 Sedimenticola sp.
GTCGTGATGTCACTGCGGCTCGTCCTTCTGCGCTGCTTCTGCTGGCAGTTACGATTTGAGCCCAGAAATTGCCTCATCATGGCCTTTCATCGTCATCACGCCGGGCTGCTGGTCTTCGCCCTTCTGTCTTCGCAGGCCAGGGCGGGTTCGCCTTTGCTCGCGCTTGGACTGGAGGAGCTGGAGACCCTGCAGTTTCAGGATACGATCACCCTGGCGCAGACCCCGCTTTCCGAAGCCCCGGCCGCCATCACGGTCATCACCCGAAAACAGATCGAGGCGTCCGGCGCCCGCAGCCTCGACGAACTGCTCGACATCTTCGTTCCCAGCTTTCAGTACCTGTACAAGGTCGAAGGTTACCAGGCCGGATTACGGGGAGTGATCAGCGACCGCAACAACAAGCTTCTGATCACCGTCAACGGGCGCTCCATGAACGTGCTTGCCGCCGACGGCGGTGCCATCGCCGAGCGTCCCCTGAGCATGCTGGGGGACATCGAGAAAATCACCGTGGTCAGTGGGCCGGGATCGGTCATCTACGGCCCCGGGGCCATCGCCGGCGTTATCGCCATCCAGACCCGCGACGGGCACGGTGACCCTGGCCTGCAGGTGGATGTCCGGCTGGGCGCCGGGGAGGATTTCGCCAGCGGAGAACTCCGCTACACCCGCCAGTTCCAGAATGGCCTGGGCTTGTTCGCATACTACGGCATCGACAAGTATCCCGGTGCCAGCGACGACGATTCGCCACTGAAGATCGATCACACCTTTACGGCCAAGGATGGCACCCCCGTCCAGGCCGGGGAACCACTGCCCTTCGGGCTCCCCAATGGCAATGGCAGCTTCCAGGGCGACCTGCGCCACAAGGTGCATGTCCAGTTGAATGGCGAGAACCTGGAACTCTGGGCCCGCTTCACCCGTGGCGGCCAGGCGATCGCTGCCGAACAAAACCATTATCCCACGATCAAGGCATACCGTTTGGAGAAAACCGGCGCCGCCAACCAGCAGTGGACGCTGTTCGGGCGCTACCGGCAGCAGTTGAGCGATGACCTCAGCATGGAATATACGCTGAGCTATCAGAACACCGATGTTCTCATCCATGTCGCCGACGACATACCTGTAGGCTCAACCCGAGGAAATCGGCGATGGAGCGAACAACAGGTTTTTGCCCGCGTTCTGGCAGAGAGTGCGCTTTCTCCCTCCCAACGGCTCTCCCTGGGGTTCGAATACCGCTACAATGACTTCGGCGGCCGCAGCCAGCTGAAACCATCAGAGCCCTCGAAAATATTCGGGCTGGCCCCGGGCACCGAGTGGAACAGCACCTTGTATTCTCTGCTCGGGGAACACCAGTGGCGCATCTCCTCCAACTGGCTTGCCATCACCGGCCTGCGGATGGACAAACACACCTACACGCCCTGGATGTTTTCTCCCCGTGTGGCCCTGGTCCACACTTCCGAAGACCAGCGCAGGACCTGGAAGCTGATCTACAACCGCTCTGTGCGCAGCGCCGATGACGCCGTTCTCTACCGGGCTGATGCCCTGCATCACGGCGAACTGGACGTGGAAACCATCGACCACGGGGAAATCCTGTTCGGGCATCGGCTCAGCCCGGAGTGGAAATATGACGTGTCGATTTTTTTCAACCGCCACAACGTCATCGCATTCTCCCCCAAGGTCTTCGATACCGTGCCCCTGGGAAAGGTGGATACGGCGGGGCTGGAATTTCAGCTTTCCCATCAGAATGACCGCTTCGATTTCCGGCTGTCCCATTCCTACGTTCAATTGTTGGACTTCAGTCTCGATGACCCACAGTTGACGATTCAGAACATTTCCGCCAAGCCTTATGGCTACGGCAGCGATCTCGCCAACTGGTTCGACCACGCCACCAAGCTGTTCCTCGCCTGGCACCTGACCGACCGGCTGGATTGGAACACCTCTTTGCGGATCTACTGGAGCCTGCCCGGCGGGGAGGACCTGTCCGACTACAACAAGGATATACTGGGCGGCAACCCTGCGGCCGCGCTCGCCGACTCGGACCGGCCATTCGGTACCAGCGCTTTTCTCAATAC
>JALWGP010000414.1 GCA_027038775.1 Sedimenticola sp.
CCCGGCGAAGGGCGAGCTGTTGACCTGGAAGGTCATGGAGACGGTGGGCTCGTCCACGCTCAGCGGCGGCAGAGCCTCGACGTGCTCCGGGTCGCACAGGGTGTCGGAGACGTTGGGCGCCTCGATCCCCGTGATGGCCACGATGTCGCCGGCGGTGGCCTGCTCCACCTCGTGCCGTTCCAGCCCCAGGTAGCCGTAGACCCGGCCGATCTTCGCCTTGTGCTCGGAGCCGTCGTACTTGAGCACCGTCACCTGCTGGTTGGGCCGCACGGTACCGCGGGTGATGCGGCCCACGGCGATGGCGCCCACGTAACTGTTGTAGTCGAGGTTGGAAATCTGCATCTGGAAGGGGGCGTCGGGGTCCACCTCCGGCGGCGGGCAGTGCTCGACGATGGCCTGGAACAGGGGCGTCATGTCTCCCTCACGAATCCCCTCTTCCTCGCTGGCGTAACCCTGGATGGCCGAGGCGTAGATGACGGGGAAGTCGAGCTGCTCGTCGCTGGCGCCCAGGCGGTCGAAGAGATCGAAGACCTGGTCGATAACCCAGTCGGGCCGCGCCCCCTCCCGGTCGATCTTGTTCACCACCACGATGGGCTTGAGGCCGTGCTGGAACGCCTTCTGGGTGACGAAGCGGGTCTGGGGCATGGGACCCTCCACCGCGTCCACCAGCAGCAGCACCGAATCCACCATGGAGAGCACCCGCTCCACCTCGCCACCGAAGTCGGCGTGGCCGGGGGTGTCCACGATGTTGATGCGGTAGTCGCCCCAGCGGATGGCGGTGTTCTTGGAGAGGATGGTGATGCCCCGCTCCTTTTCCAGGTCGTTGGAGTCCATCACCCTTTCGACCTCGCCGAAGCGCTCGCCCAGGGTGCCCGACTGCTTGAGCAGCTCGTCCACCAGGGTGGTCTTGCCGTGGTCCACGTGGGCGATAATGGCGATGTTTCTAAGGTTCTCGATCATTGGGGGGAGGCAGGGCAGTACGAAAGGGGGCGGATTATACGCTTTTTGCAGGGAGGAAGCCCCGAGAAAAAATCAACAACTTGGGGGCATTTCCGGACAAACCGCTTGCAGCAGAAAGCCCAGTTCCTTGCGCTGCAAAGAGACTGGAACCCTATCCACAAACCCTGTGGATAACTTTGTGGATCGAGTCTGGGAAAGGGCCGCGAATGCTCGACAGTTCTTGACTTTCGTCAGATTGTACAAATTTTGTACAATTCTGTTTTTCTTTTATTTTCAAATGCTTGAAAAAATACACCCCAAAAGGCGGCGGCCGGGAGGCTCGTGGAACCGCTTTTCCGTCGATGACGGGAAGCGGTGTGCATAACACCGCTTCCCACGGGCGAAAAAAATTATTTCGCGACCGAAACCGCCTTGGAACCGGTGCAGTCCCAGGCAAAGGTGCAGTCCACTTCACCCAGCACCACGGCGAGGCCGGTCTCGCCGTCCTCGAGGATCATGGAGATGGGGGTGCGGCCACCGAAGCGCTTCTGCCGCTGGTGGATCCAGCGCCCGCCCATCTTCGGGTTCACCGGGTAGGCGGTGCGAAGGGCGTCGGCGATGCGCAGCACGTATTCGCAACGGCGCAGCACCTGGGGATCGCTGGGGAAAGAAGCCGTCCCCTCGCGGAACTTGGCGAAGGTGCGGGCGCGCACCTCGTCCGGCATGGCCAAGATCCGGCGCATGGTCTCGGTGTCGAGGTTCCAGCTGTCCAGCACGTGCATCACGGCGCGCGTGATGTCGGCCAGCGCCTTTTCCTTGGTTTCGTCACTCATGGTCTCACTCCAGTGTTCGGGGGTGTTTTGTAATAATTGTAGAGTATTTTACTTGGTTATTTCCCTCGACGCTACCCGAACAGCTTCTGCCACCAGCGCCGGCGGTTGTTGGGGGGCGGCCGTTCGGCCTGCAGGTCAACGGGGGGGATGCGGCTCAGCACCCAGCCGGGCAGCGGCGGGTTCTCGCTGTAACCACACACCACGCCAAGATTGTTGGGATCGTAGATCTTCACCATGGAGGGTTCCTGCAGGTCGTCTGCATAGACGATGCCGCAGTAGTCCTCGTCGTGCTCGGTACGCAGCAGGCGGTCGATCTCGGTGAGAAAGTTCAGGAACGCCTCGGCGCTGGCCGTCTCCGCGGGCGGCGCCTCGCCCACGGCGTAGACGTACCACCCCTCGGGACTGCCGCGCAGCCGCTCCCAGAGCGCGTCCAGGTGGTGCCAGCGCAGGGCCGAGGTGAAACTGCCGCGGAAGGCGGCCATGTAGTCGCTGTCGGGTCGGTTCTCCATGGGTATAATCCGGTTTTCGTTTTCTGACTCGTTGCTATGACCGCCCTTTACCAGTCCGATCTTTCAGGCCTCGAGCTGCTTGGCCGCGGCAAGGTGCGCGACATCTACGCCGTGGACGACGAGCACCTGCTCATCGTCACCAGCGACCGCCTCTCGGCCTTCGACGTGATCCTGCCCCAGCCCATTCCCGGCAAGGGGGAGGTGCTCACCCGGGTCTCCACCTTCTGGTTCCGGCGCACCGAGGCGCTGATCCCGAACCAGCTCACCGACATCCCGGTGGAGGCGGTGGTCAGGGACCCGGCCGAGCGGGAACTGCTGGGCGACCGCGCCATCGTGGTGCGCCGGCTGAAACCCCTGCCGGTGGAGGCCATCGTGCGCGGCTACCTCATCGGATCGGGCTGGAAAGATTACCAGAAAAGCGGCGCCGTCTGCGGCATCCCCCTTCCCGAGGGGCTGCAGCTGGCCGACCGGCTGCCCGAACCCATCTTCACCCCCTCCACCAAGGCGGAGCAGGGGGAGCACGACGTGAACGTGGACTTCGACCACGTGGCCGGTCTGGTGGGGCGCGAACTGGCGGAGCAGGTACGCGACATCAGCCTGCAGATCTATACCGAGGCGGCGGAATACGCCCTGGGCCGGGGCATCATCATCGCCGACACCAAGTTCGAGTTCGGCCTGGACGGGGAAGGCCGGCTGCACCTCATCGACGAGGTGCTCACGCCCGACTCCTCCCGCTTCTGGCCGGCAGACCAGTACCGGCCGGGCATCAGCCCGCCCAGCTTCGACAAGCAGTTTGTGCGGGACTACCTGGAGTCCATCGGCTGGAACAAGCGTCCACCGGCACCGGAACTGCCGCAGGAGATCATCGACAAGACGGCGGAGAAGTACCGCGAGGCGGAGAGGCGGCTCACGGGAACGGGCGCCACCTAGCCATCCTGTCGGGGGGCACAGGCTGAAGGCGGCCGCTGCAGTATCAACCACAACGGAAGTGAACACCATGGCCAACCGACCACCCCGCATCACCCTCTACACCACCCCAGGTTGCCACCACTGCCGGCGGATCAAGCAGTGGTTGAGAAGCCACGGCGTCCCTTTCCGGGAGGAGGACGTCACCCGCAGCGCGCGCGCCTTCCGGGAATTTCAGCGCCTGGGCGGCCGGGGGGTGCCCCTGCTTCGTGCCGGAGAAAAGACGATTCGTGGTTTCGATCCAAAACGCCTGGAGCGGCAACTGCGCGACGCCGGTGTTATCCTCGACTGAGATGGACACCTCCACCTTCTTTCTCTATCTGCTGATCATCCTGATCACGGCCAGGCTGTTCGCCGAGATCGCCGTGCATCTGGGCGCCCCCGCCGTCATCGGCGAACTGGCCGCCGGGATCCTGCTGGGCCCCAGCCTCCTCGGCTGGATCGAGCCGAACGAGACCATCCGCTACCTCGCCGAGATCGGCATCCTGCTGCTGCTCTTCGAGGTGGGCCTGGACACCGACATCCGCAAGCTGCTCAACACCGGCAGGAGCTCGGCCCTGGTGGCACTGGTCGGTTTCATACTGCCCTTCGTACTGGGATTCCTCATCGCCGAGCTGCTCTTTGGCCTGCCCACGCTGGTCTCCCTCTTCGTGGGCGGGGCGCTCACCGCCACCAGCATCGGCATCACCATGCGGGTGCTCATCGACCTGGGACAGCGCAGCAGCCGCGAGGGGCAGATCGTGCTGGGCGCGGCGGTGCTGGACGACGTGCTGGGCGTGGTCCTGCTGGCCCTGCTCTACGAGTTCTCGGTGGCCGGCGGCATCACCCTGGCCAACACCGGCAAGGTGCTGGTCTTCATCCTGCTCTTCTTCCTCATCGCACCGGTGGCGGCGCGGCTCATCTCGGTGCTCATCCGCCACGTGGACAGCGCCAGCGACCTGCCGGGGCTGATTCCCACTGCCATGGTGTCGCTGGTGCTCTTTTTCGCCTGGCTGGCCCATGCCATGGGCGCGCCCGAACTGCTCGGTGGTTTCGCCGCCGGGCTGGCGCTCTCGCGACGCTTCTTCCTTCCCTTCGGCATCGCCCTGCACACCCAGCCCGAGTTCTCCATGCGCATCGAGGCGCAGATGCGCCCCATCATCCAGCTCTTCACTCCCATCTTCTTCGTCACCGTGGGGCTCTCGCTCAACCTGCACGAAGTGGACTGGAGCTCGGCCTTCATCTGGAGCTTCTTCTTTCTCTTCCTGCTGGCCGCGGTGGCGGGCAAGTTCAGTGGCGCGCTGCTCACGCGGGAGCCCATGCGCCAGCGCATCATCATCGGCGTGGCCATGATTCCCCGTGGCGAGGTGGGGCTCATCTTCGCCGAGCTGGGCCGCACCAGCGGCATCTTCGACAACGAGGTCTACGCGGGGATGATCATGGTGATCGCCTTCACCACCCTGCTGCCGCCCTTCCTGCTGAAGATACTCTACCGGGACGGGAGGGCGGATGCCGGCGACAGCGGCGTTCCGGGCACGAAAAAGCCGCCCGGCGAGGGCGGCCTTCGGGGAGATGGTAGCTAGGGGCGGACTCGAACCGCCGACCCCAGCATTATGAGTGCTGTGCTCTAACCAGCTGAGCTACCTAGCCACGTGGGGCGGAGACCTTACAAGAGTCATTTCGGCTTGTCAATCATGGCGGCCAGCCCCGGCAGGCGCAGGCTGCCATCCAACCATTGACAGGAAAGGTCTGCGACCGGGGCGCCACAGCTTCACGTAGAGGACATCACAGTGAGACCTGCCGCACGTATCCCCTGCGCTTTCGTGCCATAATGTTCTTCATCCACCATTCCGGGAACCGGACCGCCCTGCCGCGGGTCCCAGGTGGGAGTCCCAACAAGAACAAGGGAGCCGAACCGTCCATGAAAAAAAACCTGCTTCTCCTCGCCCTGCTGCTGCATGCCGGCCTGGCCCTCGCCGTGGAACCGAAGGAAGGGGTGGACTACGACCTCATCAAGCCCACCCCGCCCGTGGGAAACGGTGACCAGGTGGAGGTGATCGAGTTCTTCATGTACACCTGCCCCCACTGCAAGAACCTCGATCCCGCGCTGCAGGAGTGGCGCGCCAGGCTGCCGGAGAACGTGAAGTTTGAGCACATGCCGGCCATGTTCGGCGGCATCGCCAACCTCCACGCAAGGGCCTACTTCGCCCTGCAGGCCATCGGCGAGGCAGAGCGGCTCCACGAGGCCTTCTTCCACGAGATCCACGACAAGCGGAACCGCCTGCGCAACCGCGAGGCCCTGGAGAAGTTCCTGGCCGACAACGGCGTGGACCTCGCGAAGTTCCGCCAGGCCTTCGACTCCTTCGCGGTGCAGACCAAGGCCAACCGCGCCGCGGCCCTGATGCGCCGCTACGGGATCCGCGCCGTGCCGACGCTGGTGGTGGACGGGCGCTACCGGGTGAAGAACACGCCCCAGGTGCTGGAGGTGACCGACGCGCTCATCCAGCGGACGCTCTCGGAGCGCGGGGCAAAGTGACGTCATGAACCGAAAGGGGGACAAGGAGATGTCGAGCCCGGACCTCCGCCTGCCGGCACGCTTCAGCCTGCTCAGCTACAACATCCAGATGGGGGTGGACACCGCCCGCTACCGCGAATACCTGACCCAGGGATGGAAGCACGTGCTGCCCCACCGGGCGCGGATCCAGAATCTCAACCGCATCGCCGCCATGCTCTCCAACTACGACATGGTGAGCCTGCAGGAGGTGGACGCGGGCAGCCTGCGCAGCGGTTTCGTGGACATCACCGAGTACCTCGCCCACCGCGCCGACTTCCCCCACTGGTACCGCCAGGTGAACCGCAACATCGGCGTCATCGCCCGCCACAGCAACGGGTTCCTCACCCGTTTCGAGCCCACCGAGGTGAGCCACTACAAGCTGCCGGCGGCGCCGGGCCGGGGGGCCATGGTCTTCCGCTTCGGCGAGACCGCCGAGGCCTTCACCCTCTGCAGCATGCACCTGGCGCTGGGACGGCGCGCGCGGGAGAAACAGCTCGACTTCGTCAGCGAGGTCCTGAAGGGACGCCCCCACCTGGTGG
>JALWGP010000415.1 GCA_027038775.1 Sedimenticola sp.
TGGTCGTCGTCGGGAAAACCGTAGCCGATGGTGCTGTTGAACCCGATTTCACCCAGGGGGTCCGTCAGTTCAGGTTCCTCGTTCCACTTTTCCGCAAACGAGGCCATCCATTCCGCAGAAAACAACACAGCCATGAAACCCTCCTTACTTCCTCCGTAACCGATGCAGATCGGGATCTTGTTTTTATCGCCCCTTGTCGAGGGGCGGCAGGAGATTATCCGATATTCCGCCCCCTTTTTCCATAACCACGTGGCATGAAGCCGGCCCGGAAATACAGATTTCCCCCACGGAAGACTACCCCAGGTGTCCCGCCAGGAGTAGTATTTGCAGCCGACTTCTTCCAGCTTCCAGAGGTGACATGATGTCAGACGAGACCCGGCATATCGACAAGCGGCTGAAGAATCTCGAGGCCCACCTGGCCAGGGAAAACCCGCTCCTGCTCAAGGCGGTGCAAAGCTTTCGCGATCTCGACCACCTGGCCCGGCGCATGGGCCTGCTCGAAAAAGAGGACTCCTTCGCCACCCAGATCCCCTGGTGGCCGTTGATCTCCATCCTCGGCACCTTCTCCGCCGGAAAGTCCACCTTCATCAACGACTACCTGGGGACGAAGCTGCAGCGCAGCGGCAGCCAGGCGGTGGACGACAAGTTCACGGTCATCTGCTACAGCGAGGACCCGGAATCCCACACCCTGCCCGGCGTCGCCCTGGACTCCGACCCCCGCTTCCCCTTCTACAAGTTCAGCCATGAGATCGAGGCGGTGGCCGAGGGCGAGGGCAACCGCATCGACGCCTACCTCCAGCTGAAAACCTGCAACAGCGAACGCCTCAAGGGCAAGATCCTCATCGACTCCCCGGGCTTCGACGCCGACGCCCAACGCACCTCCACGCTGCGCATCACCGACCACATGATCGACCTCTCGGACCTGGTGCTGGTCTTCTTCGATGCCCGCCACCCCGAGCCGGGGGCCATGCGCGACACCCTGAAACACCTGGTGTCGGACACCATCCACCGGCCCGACTCGGACAAGTTCCTCTACATCCTCAACCAGCTCGACACCTCCGCCAACGAGGACAACCCGGAAGAAGTAATCGCCGCCTGGCAGCGGGCCCTGGGGGAGCACGGCCTCACCGCCGGCCGCTTCTACACCATCTACAGCCCCAGCGCCTCGGTGCCCATCGAGGACGAGCGGCTGCGCCAGCGCTACGAGGAGAAACGGGACCGGGACCTCAACGAGATCTACGACCACATGGCGGAGGTGGAGATCAGCCGCGCCTACCGCATCATCGGCTCCCTGGAGAAGACGGCGCGGGAGATCGAGGGCAGGGTGCTTCCCATCCTCTCCGAGGCGCTGGAGAAGTGGAAGAAACGCACCCTCTGGGGCGACGCCGTCGCCTTCGGCCTGCTGGCCATCCTCTTCCTGCTGCTGGTGGTGGGCGGCGGACACGCAGGCGGGCTCTGGCAGTGGCTCACCACCTCGGCCGGCAACGCGGTGACCGGGCTGGTGGTGCTGGCGGCAGTGGTGCTGGGCGTCCACTTCGGCATGCGCCGGCTGGCGGCCCGTTCCCTCTCCCGCTGGCTGCGCAAGCAGCAGGAGCGGGTGAACCGCCGGCTGGACCTGGCCGGCGCCTTCCGCCACTCCACCCGCTTCTGGCGCAGCGTTTTCGCCACCTCGCCCGCCGGCTGGGGGCGTCGCACCCGCAACGCCCTGGCCGAACTCATCGCCCAGGCGGACGAGTACATCCAGAAGCTCAACGACCGCTTCACCAACCCTTCGGGCACGGTGGTCGAAACACAAGCGGAGGTGGCGGAAGAGCCGGAGGAAGAGGCGCAGACCCCACGGCAGGAGTAAACCATGCTGGCCGGCATCGACCTGGGCGGCACCAAGATCGAAGGCGTCCTCCTGGACGAAGCCGGCACCATCCGGTTCCGCCGCCGGGTGGCGACGCCCGCCGGCGATTACGAGGCCACCCTGGACGCCATCGTCGCCGTGCACCGGGAACTGGAGACGGCGGCGGGCCGGGAGCTGCCCCTGGGGCTGGGC
>JALWGP010000416.1 GCA_027038775.1 Sedimenticola sp.
CTTGACGGCCGTCACCTTGAAATCCTCACTGTACTGATGGACCTTCCTTGGACCCTTGATTCTTGCCATTTTGCACCTCCTCGAGGTTAGTTGGAGGTGTCAACTTTTACGGGGGAGGTTTACGCGTCCGCTGAATGAGCTTGTTAGAATGAGTATTCTTTGCTATGCTTGAAAAACTAAAAGATTCCGCTAAGAAAATCGATTAATTACGCTTAAAAATCAAAAGGTTAAGCACAACCATGGACTTTGAACTGCATAAAATTCCCAACATCGCGTCCTTTACGTATAAAAGCAGCTACAAAAAGCATCTGAAGAATACCCACAGACATATTGATGGATTTAACAGCCTGATTAAGTATCTTGTCAAGCTGCGCAGAGATGGTGTTTTAGATGATGATGTTTTCGAGCAGTTAATAAAAAAAGCTGCTGCGATATTTATTGAAGCTGAAATCACTGAGCGCATTGACGATGTGCTTGAAGACAAAATTTCCACCGAATATCTTTTAAGCATGCTCCGATGACTGACGAAAAGAACTCGATTGCAAATACTGGCAATGATAATAAAGATGCCGAGAAAGAAACGGCATCCAAAGAAACACTTGCGGAGGCAGAACTTCTAGAAAAACTTCCGCCAGAAGCAAAGAAAGTTGTTGAAATAGGCATGTCTATGCATCGGTTTGGGCCAATGCCTAACCCGATAACCGAAAAGCTTAACGATGGACATATTGATAAGATTCTTGATATAGCAGCTAAGGACGACGAAAGAGCCTTCAAAGATGCAACTGAATCTCGTAAATTTACTCTAATTTATATCCTGGTATTTTCGGCATTATTTATTTTTTTGACAATATTTCTTGTTGGCAGCGATGTTGAACTGTATAAGGAAATAATAAAATTATTTACGATCTTCCTGGGCGGACTCGGTAGTGGGTTCGGCATTAAAAGCTATATGGATAGAAACAAATAAGCCATTATTAAGTTAATGTTATTTGCATTCTAACAGTGTATTAGGCCGAATCCCGTTCCATCGTGATAGGCTGCTGCAGCCTATCACCAGCCGCATTCCGCCACTTTCGAAAGGGCACAGGCTCCGACTCCTTCACATCAAGGGGGCTGGCCCTCGACTCCAAGGCTAGCTGAATCATGGCCTTACATGCAAATCCCGTTTCCCGAGCGCGGGAAGTGCCCTGCAGCCTGGAACTCAGGGATGACTGCAAGTACCAACGGCCTGTCGGAGAAAGGCGGCTGCAGCCTTTGCCGTGATAGGCTGCAGCCGCCTATCACGGTGGAGGAAGATGCAGCCTTTCAAGGGGGTGGACAGGGGCCGACTGATGTTCTATTCTGGTTCTCGTATACCAAACATCAGCCAGGGAAGCAAAGGGATGGACGCCCACAACCAGGAGGAAGCGGTTCGAAAGTTTTGGAAGGGATATCTTTCCCGTTTGAAGGTACAGGGAGTGAAACCCAGGAGCCTGCCTTGGTATCGCCTGCGGGCCCAGCAGTACATCGAGTCTTCGGATGTGTCCTTGCGACGACACAGGGCGGTACAGGTTAAAAACTGGCACGAGCGCCTTTGTAACCAGGTGGCTCTTGCGGATTGGCAGGTGCTGCAGGCCATAGATGCGGTGGAGCACCTCCTTCGGTTTGCCCGCAGTCCGGCCTCAACCGAGGTGGACTGGCGGGCGCTCAGGGACGCCGCGCGGCGGCTGCCCCCGCAACACCCAACCTTGGCGCGTCAGGAAGCCCCCTACCGAACGATCTCCCCGGGTGGAAGCAACGTCTGATCCGGGAAATTCGACGCCGGGGCTACTCCTGGCGCACAGAAGAAACCTACTGCCACTGGTTGGAGCGGCTCTGCCGGCATGCCGGGAGCGAATCCCCGGATTCACTGGGAGCAAACGAGGTTCGAGCCTTTCTGGAGGCACTCGCGGTTCGGCACAACGTATCGCCCAACACCCAGAATCAGGCGCTGAATGCCTGCGCCTTTTACTTCAGGCACATCCTGGAACAGCCCCTGGAACTCGGGCCTTTTGCTCACGCGAAACGGCCGAAACGACTGCCCGTTGTTCTTACGGTGGAAGAGGTGAGCCGGCTGCTGTCGCAAACGGATGGCGTGCCCGGGCTGGTCATCGCCCTCCTGTACGGCACGGGAATGCGGCTCATGGAGGGATTGCGGTTGCAGGTGCGGGATCTCGATTTCGGTTACCGGCAGATCACGGTGCGGCACGGCAAGAGGGCAAGGGCCGGGGGGTGACCAGCCCGCTGGAGCGGTTGGGAGCCGTCAACAGGCACGGGTTGCTGCCGGGACAAGACCTCGTCAAGCGAGAAAAAGCCCACATCGCAGAGTAGTTACGGCAAAATAGAGGGCAAGAACGGCGACACGAGTGGCGAATCCGGGCTTTTCGCAGAGTCTGGCTCTCATCGCGCCATGGATAGCTCGGTATCCCGGCCCAACGCCTGACCGGGTTACATGCCGATGAATCGGTGACGAATTTCCAGCGGTGGTTCCAACCTCATGACCAACGATTATCTGCCCCCCTCCCGCAAATCCGGCAGCCGCCACCAGCGGGGCCACGACAAGGTGAGCCGCATCCCGGTGAAGGTGGAACCCACCACCGAGCTGCCGCGCAAACCCGCCTGGATCCGCGCCCGCGCGCCCCAGGGCACCGGCGTGCAGCGCATCCGCCGCATCCTGCGCAACCACAAGCTCGCCTCCGTATGCGAGGAGGCCCAGTGCCCCAACCTGGGCGAATGCTTCACCCACGGCACCGCCACCTTCCTCATCATGGGCGACATCTGCACCCGACGCTGTCCCTTCTGCGACGTGGCCCATGGCCGCCCCCTGCCCCTGGACGAGGAGGAGCCGCAGCAGCTCGCCACCGCCGTGGCGGAGATGGAACTGAAGTACGTGGTGATCACCTCGGTGGACCGCGACGACCTGCGCGACGGCGGCGCCGACCACTACCGGCGCTGCATCGCGGCCATCCGTGAAGCCCGCCCCGAGATCACCATCGAGATCCTGGTGCCCGACTTCCGCGGCCGCGAGGCCCGGGCCATCGAGGCCCTTTCCGCCGAGCCGCCCGACGTCTTCAACCACAACCTGGAAACCGTGCCCCGCCTCTACCGCCAGTGCCGCCCCGGCGCGGACTACCAGGGTTCCCTGCGGCTGCTGCGCGCCTTTGGACAACGCCACCCGGAGGTGCCCACCAAGTCGGGCCTGATGCTGGGGCTGGGGGAGGAGCCGGAGGAGGTGGAGCAGGTGATGGCCCACCTGCGCGAGCACGGCGTCACCATGCTCACCCTGGGCCAGTACCTCCAGCCGAGCCGCGACCACCTGCCGGTGCAGCGCTTCGTCACCCCACAGGAGTTCGACGAGCTGCGGCAGCTAGCCGAGTCCATGGGCTTCGCCAGCGTGGCCAGCGGTCCCATGGTGCGCTCCTCCTACCACGCCGAGCTGCAGGCCAACCCCTTGTTGCAGGAGTAGGCCTGCCACTTTCCGCACCCGTTCAGCGGGCTTTTTCGTCGTTCTGGTCAAGCAGATTCCGTTCCTCTTCCGGGGGCCGGTTTTCCGGCTGTCCCGCGGCCTCCTGGAGCAACCGGAACTGCTCCAAAAACCGGAGTATGGCTTCCGTATCGGCCCCGGACACCTGTGCCAAGTACCGATCGGAAAAGAGTTGCAGCCCTTTCATCGCAGCTTTTCCAGCACTCTCACGTCTTCCAGGTCCTGGGGCCTGCCCGAGGCGCGCTTCATCTCGATGAGCGTTTCCAATGAAGCCACGGAAAGGCTCAGCTCTCCCATCCTTTTCTCCACGATCCCCATCTCCCTGGCATCGTGCGTGAGCACCAGGTCCACCATCTCCAGCGGGTTGTCCGGATTGACGAATGACCAGGCCAACAGGTTGCGCTCCCGCATCCATTGTTCGCGTTTCCGAGCGAGCTCTTTGGCGGAAAAAGGCAACCGGGGAGCCAAACCGATGCTCGCCAGCGCCTGTTCCGCCTTACAAAGGCTTTCCTCCTCCAGGGCGATGGCCAAATCCACGTCCACCGTGCCCCTCACCGCGCCATGCAAAGCCACTGCATACCCCCCCACCAAAACCGGTTCCACACCGTGGCTGCGCAAAGCCTGGATCACCTTCAGCACGAACATGGAAATCAGGATAAGGTACTCTCCACCGGGTGAAAAGCCGTACAATGAATCCAAATGGATGGTCATCCCCCCTTCTGAACAATGAAACGCATCCTGGTCACCGGCGGCGCCGGCTACATCGGCTCCCACACCTGCGTGGAACTGCTGGACGCGGGCCACGAGGTGGTGGTGGTGGACAACCTCAGCAACAGCAGCTTCACCGCCCTGGAGCGGGTGCAGGAGCTCACCGGCAAGGCCCTCACCTTCATTCACGCCGACCTGCGGGACAAGCCCGCCATGGAAGAGATCTTCCGCGAGTACCCGGTGGAGGCGGTGATCCACTTCGCCGGCCTCAAGGCCGTGGGCGAGTCGGTGGAGAAGCCGCTGGAGTATTACGAGAACAACGTGGGCGGCACGCTCAACCTGCTCCACGCCATGCGCGGCGCCGGCGTGAAGGCCATCGTCTTCAGCTCCTCCGCCACCGTCTACGGCGACCCCGCCTCCCTGCCCATCCACGAGGACTTCCCCCTCTCGGCCACCAACCCCTACGGCCGTTCCAAGCTGATCATCGAGGAGATGCTGCGCGACCTGCACCGCTCGGATCCCGCCTGGGATATCGCCATCCTGCGCTACTTCAACCCGGTGGGCGCCCACCCCAGCGGCCGTATCGGGGAATCGCCCAACGACATCCCCAACAACCTCATGCCCTACATCAGCCAGGTGGCGGTGGGAAGGCTGGAGAAGCTGTCGGTCTTCGGTGACGACTACCCCACCCCCGACGGCACCGGCGTGCGCGACTACATCCACGTGGTGGATCTGGCCCTGGGCCACCTCAAGGCGCTGGAGAAGCTGGCCTCCCGCCCGGGGCTGGTGACCTACAACCTGGGCACCGGCCAGGGCTACTCGGTGCTGGAGATGGTGAAGGCCTTTGGCCGGGCCAGCGGCCGCGACATCCCCTACGAGATCACCGCGCGCCGCCCCGGCGACATCGCCGCCTGCTGGGCCGACCCCTCACTGGCGGAAAGGGAGCTGGGCTGGAAGGCGGAACGCGGCCTCGAAGAGATGTGCGAGGACACCTGGCGCTGGCAACGCAACAACCCCGCGGGCTACGAACCGGCAGCGGGAGGGGAGAACGACGTCTACCAGGAGACCGACTGCCTGGACGGCTGCTGAACGCCATGATCCGTCCCCTCCACCTGCTCTTCTGCCTGCTGGCAGCGCTCCTCGCCACCGGAGCCGCCAGGGCCGGCGAGACGCGGGTGGCGGTGGCCGCCAACTTCCTCGACACCGCCCGCGAGCTGGCCGCACGCTTCGAGAAGCGGAGCGGGCACCGCCTCCTTCTCAGCAGCGCCTCCTCGGGCAAGCTCTATGCCCAGATCCGCAACGGCGCCCCCTTCGACCTCTTCCTCTCCGCCGACGCCGAGCGCCCGCAACGCCTGGTGGAAGCAGGACTGGCCGATACCGGCCACCTGCGCACCTACGCCGTGGGCCGCCTGGTCTTCTGGGCCCCTGGCCATCCCGGCGACGCCGGGGCGTGCCGCCGGCACCTGGAGGGACTGAAGCGCCTGGCCATGGCCAACCCGCGCACCGCCCCCTACGGCGCGGCGGCACGGGAGGTGCTCGAGGCGCTGGGACGCGATCCCGCCTCGCTCCGGTTGGTGCTGGGCGAGAACATCGCCCAGGCCTACAGCTTCGTCGCCAGCGGCGGGGTGGAAGGGGGCTTCGTGGCCGCCGCCCAGCTCGCCCGCCGGGATCCCCCGCCGCCCGGGTGCCGCTGGCCGGTACCGGAGTCGCTCCACCCGCCGCTGCGGCAGCAGCTGGTGCTGCTGCGCCGGGGCCGCGCGAACCCGGCCGCACTCGCCTTCTTCGACTTTCTCGCGGGCGAGGAGGCGCGGCAGGCGATCCGCCGTTCCGGGTACGACCTGCCATGATCGGGCCTGCCGACCTCCAGTCGCTGCTGCTGAGCCTGAAGCTGGCGGCGCTCGCCACGCTCATCCTGCTGGTGCTGGGCGCGCCCCTGGCCTGGTGGCTCGCCTTCAGCCGGCGCCGCTGGAAACCGGCGGTGGAGGCGGTGGTGGCCCTGCCCCTGGTGCTGCCTCCCACGGTACTGGGCTTCTACCTCCTGCTGGCCATGGGCAGCAGGAGGT
>JALWGP010000417.1 GCA_027038775.1 Sedimenticola sp.
CGGGCGTTCTTCTTGCCCATCTTCTTCATCGCCTCCTCGGCGCGCTGCTCGAAGTCGGGCTCGCGGCCATAGAGGTGGTTGAAGCGGCGCGCCACCTCGCGGGTGAGCTCCACGTGGGCCACCTGGTCCTCGCCCACCGGCACCATGCCGGCACGGTAGATGAGGATGTCCGCCGCCTGCAGCAGGGGGTAGCCGAGGAAGCCGTAGGTGGCCAGGTCTTTCTCCTTGAGCTTCTCCTGCTGGTCCTTGTAGCTGGGCACCCGCTCGAGCCAGCCCAGGGGCGTGATCATGGAGAGCAGCAGGTGCAGCTCGGCGTGCTCGGGCACCCGCGACTGGATGAAGAGGGTGGCCTCGCCCGGGTTGACGCCGGCGGCCAGCCAGTCGATGACCATGTCCCAGACGCTGTCGGGGATGATGGAGGGGTCGTCGTAGTGGGTGGTGAGCGCATGCCAGTCGGCGACGAAGAAGAAGCACTGGTACTCGTGCTGCAGCTCCACCCAGTTCTTGAGCACACCGTGGTAGTGGCCGAGATGGAGGCGTCCCGTGGGACGCATGCCCGAGAGCACCCGTGCGTGTTGTGTGGCGACGTTTTCCATGGACTCCTTCTGGATCTCCGAATCGATGGGAACTATAGGATACCCGCCACCGAGTAGGCGAGCGACTGTACCCCCTCCAGCACCGGCCAGAGGATGAGGCCCAGCAGGCCGGTGACCATGAGGCCGATGAGGATGAGGAGCCCCCAGGGCTCCAGCCGGGAATAGGGGACGGCCAGCCGCGGCGGCAGCAGGGAGGCCAGCACCCGCCCCCCGTCCAGCGGCAGGATGGGCAGCAGGTTGAGGACCATGAGGATGGCGTTGATGAGGATGCCCCCCAGGGCCATGTAGGCCAGGGGTGCGGCCACCCACGCGGAGACCGGTTCCAGCCCCAGGCTGAGCCGCAGCACCAGGGCCCAGCCCAGCATCATCAACAGGTTGGAGGCGGGCCCCGCCGCCGCGGTGAGGGCCATGTCCCTGCGGTAGTGGCGGAAGTTGCGCGGATCGATGGGCACGGGCTTGGCCCAGCCGAAGAGAAAGCCGCCCCCGCCCGAGAGGGTGCTCAGGGCGTAGAGTGCCAGGGGCACGATGATGGTGCCCACCGGGTCGATGTGGGGGATGGGATTGAGGGTGATCCGTCCCTGCATCCGCGCCGTGTGGTCGCCCAGCTTGTCCGCCACCCAGCCGTGGGCGGTCTCGTGGACGGTGATGGCGAAGACGAGCGGCAGGACGAATACCGCCAGCTGCTGGATCAGGTTCAGTTCTTGCATCGCGGGATTATAGCGGAATCCATGGGAGCGGCACCCTCGCCGCGAATGATTGAAATCCGGCCCGGGGGCGGGCCTCCTGCAGCCAGTGTAGGCGCGGCGCCCCCGCCGCGAACGAGCGAAGTTCGGCCCGGGACGGCCTCCTACTCGAAAAGGGCGGTGTCCCCCTTCCCCTTCCGCGCCACCCAGGGCTCGTCGTCCTCCATCACCACCACGGTGGTGGGCTCGTAGCCGCAGTAACCGCCGTCGATGATGAGGTCCACCTGGTGCTCCAGCACCTCCTTGATCTCCCAGGGGTCGGCCAGCGGCATCTCGTCGCCGGGCAGGATGAGGGTGCTGCTGAGGATGGGCTCGTCCAGCTCCTCGGCCAGGGCCAGGGCGATCCGGTTGTCGGGAATGCGGATGCCGATGGTCTTGCGTTTCGGGTTCATCAGCCGTCGCGGCACCTGCTTGGTGGCCTTGAGGATGAAGGTGTAGGGCCCTGGCGTCAGGTTCTTGATCAGCCGGTACTGTTGGTTGCTGATCTTGGTGTACTGGGAGACCTCAGCCAGGTTGCGGCAGACCAGGGTGAAGTTGTGCTTCTCGTCCAGGCGGCGGATCTGGCGGATGCGGTCCAGGGCATTCTTGTGGCCCACCTGGCAGCCCAGGGCGTAGCTGGAGTCGGTGGGATAGACGATCACCCCGCCACCGCGCAGGATCTCCACCGCCTGGCGGATGAGCCGTGGCTGGGGATTATC
>JALWGP010000418.1 GCA_027038775.1 Sedimenticola sp.
CGAACCACCGACCAGGTGGGCGCCACCGCTGCCTACAAGCAGCTCGTGAAGCAGGCCGGCGGCAGCATGCTGGGCGGTTTCCTCGGCGGCGGCAGCCTGGACCTGGACCAGTACGTCACCGACAAGTCCCTGGACGGGCTCTTCCTGGTGCTGGCCGAGGAGGAGAAGAAGATCCGGCAGAATCCCGCAGCGCGCACCACGGAACTGCTGAAGCAGGTCTTCGGCGGGTAGCCTTTCGGTGGAGATCGGTTATCTCGGCGCACTGCTCATGGGGCTCTTCGGGGCCCTGCACTGCATCGGCATGTGCGGCAGCATCATGGGGGTGCTCACCTTCAGCCTGCCCCCCCGGATCCGGGAGAAACCTGCCACCCTCTTCAGCTACCTGCTCTGGTACAGCGCGGGGCGCCTGCTGAGCTATGCCGTGGCCGGGGGGCTGGCGGGCGCCTTCGGTGCCGGGGTGCTCGTCGCCATCAGTCCGCAGTACGGCCACCGCCTGCTTCTGCTGGCCGCCACCCTCATCATGCTGGCCGCCGGCTTCCATCTCGCCGGCTGGTTTCCCGGGCTGGCGCGAATCGAGAAGGCCGGCGCACCCATCTGGAAGAAACTGGAACCCCTGGGCAGAAAGCTGTTGCCGGTGGACCGCCCTTGGCAGGCCCTCCTCTACGGCATGGTGTGGGGTTGGCTGCCCTGCGGATTGGTCTATTCCGCGCTTTTTATTGCTCTGGCTCAAGGCAATTTCCCCGGTGGCATGCTATTTATGCTCTTATTTGGACTGGGCACCCTGCCGGCCATCCTGCTTACCGGCGTCTTCGCCGAGCGTTTTTTGCGTATCGCCAGGAATCCGCGAATGCGCATGTACGCAGGGCTGCTCCTGATCACATTGGCGCTGTTCACCCTGATACTGAACTGGAACTACCCAAACCTGACATGAACCGGATGACCGACAAGCCACAACTCCTGGGCGATTCGCCGGAATTCACTGCATTGCTGCGTTCGCTGCAGGTGGCGTCGGCCACCGACGTGACCATCATGCTGCTGGGCGAGAGCGGTACCGGCAAGGAGCAGCTGGCCCGCTACATCCACGAGAACAGCCTGCGGCGCGACGCACCCTTCGTCGCCATCAACTGTGCCGCGCTGCCTGAAAGCCTGGCGGAGTCGGAGCTCTTCGGCCACCGCAAGGGGGCCTTCACCGGCGCGGTGAGCGACAACCTGGGGAGAATCGCGGCGGCGGAGGGAGGCACGCTCTTCCTCGACGAGGTGGGCGAGATGTCCGGGGCCATCCAGTCCAAGCTGCTGCGCTTCCTGGAGTCGGGCGAATACCAGCGGGTGGGTGACACCACCTCCCGGCAGGCCAACGTGCGGGTCATCGCCGCCACCCATGCCGACCTGCTGGCCAAGGTGGAGGAAGGCAGTTTCCGCCAGGACCTCTATTACCGGCTCAACGTGGTGCCTTTCCAGGTGCCACCATTGCGGGAGCGTTCGGGCGACGTGCCACTCCTGGTGAAGGAGCTGACCCGGCAGCTGGCGGCCCGCCACGGGCTGGAACCGCCCCGCTATACCGCGGAAGCCCTGCGGCAGCTGGAGAGCCACCACTGGCCCGGCAACATCCGCGAGCTGCGAAACCTCTGCGAGCGGCTGTTGATCCTCTTCTCCGGGAGAACCGTGGACGTGGGCAACCTGCCCCCGGAGATCCGCATCCAAGGGCGCCGGCGCTGGAACTTCACCCTGCCCGACAGCGGCCTCAGGCTGGAGGAGCTGGAACAGGAGCTGCTCCGCCAGGCGCTGGACAAGGCCGGAGGCAACCAGAGCCGCGCCGCCCGCCTGCTGGGGCTGAGCCGCTACGCCTTCATCTACCGGCTCAAGAAGTACGCCCTGCTCTGATACCGGACCCGCTGGTATTCCCGCCCCCTTCCCGAAAAGCCCGCCCGCGGGCTTTTCAACCATTCCATTGATGAAATTCAATGCCAGGCTCCCGGCACATAACCTAGTATTTTCCTAGGTTTTTGATTTCGGGAGCATGCAGATGAACAGTGCCAACCGCCTGGAAAACTTTCCCGTCTCCTTCTTCGCCATGGTGATGGGCATGGCCGGCATCACCATCGCCTGGCAGAAGTGCGCCTCGCTGCTCCACTTCGGCAGCGGCGTCTACGCGCTGTTGGTGCCCGTCACTCTCGCCATCTTCGCGGTGCTGAGCCTGCTCTACGGCTGGAAGCTGGTACGCTACCGGCAGGCGGTGTCGAAGGAGTTGCACAACCCCATCAAGCTCAATTTCTTTCCGGCGTTCTCCATCAGCCTCCTGCTGATCTCCATCGTTCTGCTGCCTTCGGTCCGTCCGGCGGCGCACCTCCTCTGGCTCCTGGGGATCGCCATTCACCTGGGCTTCACGCTCTATGTCATGAAGGTGTGGATCCACCACGAGGGCCTGGAGATCCACCACATCAATCCCGCCTGGTTCATTCCGGTGGTGGGCAACGTACTGGTCCCCATCGCCGGCACCCGGCTGGGCTATACCGAGATCTCCTGGTTCTTCTTCAGTATCGGCATCGTCTTCTGGCTGGTGCTCTTCACCATCATCTTCTACCGGGTACTCTTCCACCAGCCGCTCCCCGAGAAGCTGATGCCCACTTTCTTCATTCTCATCGCGCCCCCGGCGGTGGGTTTCCTCTCCTACGTGAGCCTGGTGGGTGGCCTGGACGCCTTCGCACGGGTGCTCTATTTCCTGGCCCTGTTCCTCACCCTCCTGCTGGCCACCCAGTACCACCACTTCTTCCGGCTCAGGTTCTTCCTCTCCTGGTGGGCCTACTCCTTTCCGCTGGCGGCCGTCACCATCAGCACCATGGAGATGTACGAACTCACCGGCAAGAATGGCTTCCACTACCTCGGGGCCGGACTGCTGTTCCTGCTCACGCTGGTGATCCTGATGCTGCTGTACAAGACCTTCGTCGCCGTGAGCCGGCACCACATCTGCGTGGAAGAGGGATAAAACCACGGGGTGGCGCCGGAGATCAGGAGTTCTCACACTCCACGGGGAGCCCCTCCAGGCGCCACTCCGGCAGCCCGCCCTCCAGCCTGCGGGCGTCGAACCCCTTCTCCCTCAGCCGCGCTACCGCGTCGAAAGCCAGCACGCAATGGGGGCCTCGACAGTAGGCCACGATCTCCTGGTCGGCCTTCAGCGCATCCAGGTGCTTCTCCAGTTCCCCCAGCGGCACGTTCACGGCGCCCGGCAGGTGGCCGGCCGCGTACTCCTCCGGCGGCCGCACGTCGAGCACGGTGACCAGGCCGCTGCGGATCCGCTCCAGCAGCTGCCTGGCCGGCACCGGTTCCAGTGAATCCTTCACCGTGAGGTAATCCTCGATGAGGCCACGCACGTCGCCCAGGTGGCGCTCCGCCACCTCCCTGAGGGCCGAGAGCAGCATCACCACGTCCTCGCCGGCAAGGCGATAGAAGACCCGCTGCCCGACCTTTCGGTTTTTCACCAGCCCCGCCTGGCGCAGCTGTTGCAGGTGCTGGGAGGCGTTGGCCACGGTGAGCCCCACCAGCCGCGCCAACTCCTCCACGCTGCGCTCACCCTGAGCCAGGAACTCCAGGATCTCCAGCCGGTAGCCGCTACCCATCGCCTTGGCGATGCGCGCGAACTGACCGAACAGCTCGTGTTTGAAATTTCCGGTTGACAATGCTCCACCTCGCGCTAGACTTTCCACTATTCAATCATTCTATTGAATATTTTTCATTATAACAGAACAAACCGGAAGGAGGAGGAAACCCCATGAGCTGGCAGGACCTTGTCCTCGAAAACGAACTGCCCATCCGCCTGGGCTTCTTCTTCGGCGTCTTCGCCGTCATGGCTGCCTGGGAGCTGGCCGCACCCCGTCGCCGGCTCACCGTCTCCCGCACGTTGCGCTGGACCAGCAACCTGGGGCTGGTGTTCCTCAACAGCCTCGTGCTGCGCTTGCTTTTCCCCGCTGCCGCCGTGGGCGTGGCGGCCCTGGCCGAGGAGAGAGACTGGGGGCTGTTCAATCTCGTGGAGGCCCCCTTCGCGGTGGCGGTGCTGCTCTCCGTCGTCGCCATGGATTTCGTCATCTGGCTGCAGCACGTGGTGTTCCACGCCATCCCCGTGCTGTGGCGCCTGCACCGGGTGCATCACGCCGACCTGGACTACGACGTCACCACCGGCGCACGATTCCACACCATCGAGATCATTCTCTCCATGCTGATCAAGTTCGCCACCATCGTGCTGCTGGGGCCACCGGTGGTGGCCGTGGTGATCTTCGAGGTGCTGCTCAACGCCACCGCCATGTTCAACCACGGCAACGTGAAACTGCCCGCACGCCTGGACCGCGCGCTGCGCTGGGTGCTGGTGACCCCGGACATGCACCGGGTGCACCACTCGGTGGAGGACGACGAGGCCAACAGCAACTTCGGCTTCAGCCTCACCTGGTGGGACCGCCTCTTCGGCACCTACCGCGACCAGCCCAGGGCGGGGCACCAGGGAATGACCATCGGCATCCACAGGTACCGCGACCCGAAGCTCGTCGATCGGTTGCCGGGCATGCTGGCGCTTCCGTTCGTCGGCCCCATCACCGGCTATGCCATCAACCGTCGCCAGTGGAAGAATTCCGATGAGAAGTAACGGGCTGCGCGGGCTGCTGTTCCTGGCGCTGGTCACGGGCAGCGCCCTCGCCTGGCACTACCGGGACCGGCTGGACGCCGCTGCGCTGGAACAGTGGCTCGAGGGAGCCGGGCTGGCCGCCCCGCTCCTCTTCATGGCCCTATACGCCCTCGGCACCGTGCTCTTCCTGCCGGGTTCCGTGATGACCCTGGCCGGCGGCGCGCTCTTCGGCCCGCTGGCGGGCACCCTCTACAACCTCACTGGCGCCACCCTCGGCGCGGTGCTCTCCTTTCTCGTCGCCCGCTACCTCGCCTCCGACTGGGTGGAGCGCAGGAGCGGCGGCATTCTCGGGCGGCTCAAGGAGGGCGTGGAACGGGAGGGATGGCGCTTCGTCGCCTTCGTGCGGCTGGTGCCGCTCTTTCCCTTCAACCTGCTCAACTATGCCCTGGGGCTGACGCGCATCCGTTTCTCCCACTACCTGGTCGCCACCTACCTCTGCATGCTGCCTGGCGCCTTCGCCTACACCTGGCTGGGCTACGTGGGACGCGAAGCGGCCGCCGGCGGGGAAGACGTGGTGCGGAAGGCACTGCTGGCGCTGGCATTGCTGGCAGCGGTGGCCTTTCTCCCCCGTCTCATCGCCCGCCTTCGGCTCGGTCCCTTCCTGGAGATCGACGAACTGCGCCGACGCCTGGAAGAGGATCCCCGACTCGTGGTGCTGGATGTGCGAACCGCCGGGGATTACGCCGCAGGACACATCCGGGGCGCCCTGAACCTTCCCCTGGAGGAGCTGGAATCCAGGCTGGACGAGCTGGCATCCCGGCAGGAGCATCCCGTCGCCATCGTCTGCACCACCGACCGCCGCTCCCGGAAGGCTGCCGGGATCCTCGCCAGGGAGGGCTTTGCCGATGTACACGTGGTGGCGGGCGGCATGAGCCGGTGGCATGACCGCTCGTTCCCCGTGGAGACGGGACTGGAACCGCCCGGTCCGCGGGCCAACCACCAACCGGAGGAGCAGCCGTGAACCTTCTCATCATCCTCAACGACGCCCCTCATGGCGTAGCGCGCAGCGAGCGTGAAGTGCTGGTGTTCTAGCCATGCCGAACGCTCCCATCTACCTCGACTACAACGCCACCACGCCGGTGGACCCGGAGGTGGCGGACGCCATCGAGCCCTGGCTCCGGCAGCACTGGGGCAACCCCTCTTCCAGCCACCCGGAGGGCCGGCGGGCCAGGGATGCGGTGGAACGGGCGCGCGCCGAGGTGGCGGCCCTGCTGGAGGCTTCCCCGGACGAGATCCTCTTCACCGGTTGCGCCACCGAGGCCAACAACCTGGCCATCCGCGGCGTCGCCCGCGCCCTGCGTTCCAGGGGCCGCCACCTGGTCACCAGCGCCATCGAACACCCTTCGGTGGCCCAGCCCTGCCAACTCCTGCAGGCGGAGGGTTGGGAGGTGTCGGTGGTGCCGGTGAACGGGCAGGGGCGCGTCGAACCGGAGGCGGTGGCGCGCGCCATCCGCGACGACACCGTACTGGTCTCCATCATGCACGCCAACAACGAGACCGGCGTGCTGCAGCCGGTAGAGGAGATCTCCGCCATCGCCCAACGCCGTGGCGTCCTCCTGCACGCCGACGCCGCCCAGT
>JALWGP010000419.1 GCA_027038775.1 Sedimenticola sp.
CCCCGAGACCCAGCGCACCACCGGCAAGGTGGAGGCGGTGCACCTGCTGCCCATGGGGAAGAGATCGAACAGGGAGCCGCGCACGGCGAACTCCCCGTGGCCCATCACCTGGGAGACGCACTGGTAGCCGGCCTGCTCCAGCCGGCGGCGGAAGTCGCCCAGGTTCAGCCGCTGGCCGGTCTCCAGCACCAGGGCGTGGGCGGCCAGGTAGCCGGGCGGCAGGATGCGCTGCTGCAGGGTGGATACCGGCACCACCAGCACGCCGCGCCCGGTCTCCTGCAGTCGCTGCAGGGTGAGGAGCCGCTCGGAGACCAGCTCGGGCAGGGGCGAGAAGACGTCGTAGGGAAGGGTCTCCCAGTCGGGAAAGTGGAGGATGGGGAGCGCCTCGTCCCCGAGGAAGAAGGCCAGCTCCTGTTCCAGCTGCCGCGCCTCCTGCAGGTCGCGGGTCACCGCCACCACCAGCTTCGGCCACTTACGCGCCGCCTCGGCCACGGCCAGCCCGCGGGCGGCGCCCAGCACGCGGCCCCACAGCAGGCGTTCGCCCCCCTTCCCCGGCAGGGGCGGGGCAAGGGGAGCGGCTGTCTTGTCCATCTCGGGCTTCATTGAAGGGCGCGTATTGTGCCACAGATGGAACCCGGTGTCGGGGTGGGCCCGCAGCCCGGGCCGGCGGATGTGTCAGCCGAAAGTCGGCGGAATATAGGGGGGAATTTGTGGTAGGGTTGCCCAATTTCGCGGGTGCGTTTCCACGAGGAATTTTTCGAGAAGTTAGGGATGGACAACAAGCGTTTCTTCCAGTTCGTTCTCGGGCATCCCTGGTGGGTGGTGATCCTCAGCCTGCTGCTCATCGCCGCAGTGGGCTCGGGCATCCGTTTTCTCCAGTTCAAGAACGACTACCGCATGTTCTTCAGCGCGGAGAACCCCCAGCTGAAGGCCTTCGAGGCGATGCAGAACACCTACACCAAGGTGGACAACGTGCTCTTCGTGGTCTCGCCGAAGGATGGCAACGTCTTCACCCGTCGTACCCTGGCCACGGTCGAGTGGCTCACGAACGAGGCCTGGCAGATCCCCTATTCCATCCGGGTCGACTCCATCACCAACTACCAGCACACCGAGGCGGAGGGCGACGACCTGCTGGTGGCCAACCTGGTGGAGGAGGCCGGGCAGCTCACCGACGGGCAGCTGGAGAAGATCCGCAAGGTGGCGCTGCACGAGCCGTTGCTGGTGGGCAGGCTGGTCTCTCCCGACGGCGCGCATGCGGGCATCAACGTCACCATCCAGCTGCCGGGCAAGCGCCTGGACGAGGTGCCGGAGGTGGCGCAGTTCGCCCGCGAGCTGGCGCAGCGGGCCATGGAGCGCGATCCCGGCGTGGAGGTGCGGCTCACCGGCATGGTGATCATGAACGCCGAGTTCCCGCGGATTTCCCAGCGGGACATGAAGACGCTCTACCCCATCATGGTGGGGATCATCCTGCTGGCGATGGTCTTCATGCTGCGCTCGGTCTCCGGTGTCGTCGCCTCCATGGGCGTGCTCTTCCTGTCGGTGATCGCCACCATGGGCTTCACCGGCTGGCTGGGCATCTACCTCAGTCCGCCCACGGTGACCACGCCGGTGGTGGTGATGACCCTGGCGGTGGCCGACTGCATCCACCTCGTCGTCATCTTCCTGCAGGGATTGCGGAAGGGACTGGACAAGCGGGCCGCCATGCTGGAGAGCCTGCGGCTCAACCTGGGGCCGGTCTTCCTCACCTCGCTGACCACCGTCATCGGCTTTCTCAGCCTCAACTTCTCGGATGCGCCGCCCTTCCGCGACCTGGGCAACATGGCGGCCATGGGGGTGACCGTGGCCTTCTTCCTCTCCATCACCTTCCTGCCGGCCATGATGATGATCCTGCCGGTGAAGCCGGGCCAGGCGCACACCCGCGGGCAGGGCAGCATGGACGGCATCGCCGATTTCGTCATCCGCCACCGCCGCGGGTTGCTGATCGGCATGGGGGGCTTCATCCTCTTTCTCGTGGCCCAGGTGCCGCGCAACGCGCTCAACGACGAGTTCGTGAAGTATTTCAGCGAGAAGGTCTCCTTCCGGCAGGACACGGAATACACCGAGCGGCACCTCACCGGCATCTACCTCCTGGAGTTCTCCCTGCCCGCGGGGAGCGAGGGCGGCATCACCGACCCGGACTACCTGCGCCGGCTGGACGCCTTCGCCCGCTGGCTGCGCCAGCAGCCGGAGGTGCTGCACGTGAACGTCTTCACCGACATCATGAAGCGGCTCAACAAGAACCTCCACGGTGACGACCCGTCCTGGTACCGGCTGCCGGACAACCGCGAGCTGGCCGCCCAGTACCTGCTGCTCTACGAGTTCTCGCTGCCCTTCGGCCTGGACCTGAACAACCAGGTCAACGTGAAGAAGTCGGCCACCAAGCTCACGGTAACCCTGAAGTCCATCTCCTCCGAGGAGCTGCTGGCGCTGCAGGAGCGGGCCCAGCAGTGGCTGAAGGAGCATGCGCCCTCCATGTACACGGAGGCGGCCAGCCCCACGCTCATGTTTGCCCACATCGGCCACCGCAACATCCGCGCCATGCTGGAGGGAACCCTCATCGCCCTGGTGCTCATCTCCCTGGTGCTGACGATTTTCCTGCGCTCGGTTCGCATCGGCCTGCTCAGCCTGGTTCCCAACCTGGCGCCCATCGGCATGGGCTTTGGCCTGTGGGGGCTCTTCGTGGGCGAGGTGGGGCTGGCGCTGTCGGTGGTGGGGGGAATGACCATCGGCATCGTGGTGGACGATACGGTACACTTCCTCAGCAAGTACCTGCGCGCGCGCCGCGAGCAGGGCGCCACGCCGGAGGAGGCGGTGCGCTACGCCTTCCACACCGTGGGGACGGCGCTGTGGGTCACCACCCTGGTGCTGATGCTGGGTTTCGGCGTGCTCGCCCTGTCCGACTTCAAGCTCAATTCCGGAATGGGGCTGCTTACCGCCATCACCATCGGCCTGGCGCTGCTGGCGGATTTCTTCTTCCTGCCGCCCCTGCTCATGCGATTCGGAGACGAGAAGAGATGAAGAGACTGCTGATGCTGTTCCTGCTGGTGCTGGCTGCTGCCGCTGGCGCCGAGACGCCAGAGGAGAAGGGGCTGGCCATCGCAAGGGAGGTGGATGCCCGCGATACCGGCTGGGGGGATTTCCAGGCGAAGATGAGCATGCTGCTGCGCAACCGCCACGGCGAGGAGAGCTTGCGCCAGATGCGGGTGAAGTCCCTCGAGGTGGAGGGGGACGGTGACAAGACTCTCATCGTCTTCGACGAGCCGCGCGATGTGAAGGGCACGGCCCTGCTCACCTTCTCGCACAAGACGAAGGACGACGACCAGTGGCTCTACCTGCCGGCGCTGAAAAGGGTGAAGCGCATCGCCTCGCGCAACAAGTCGGGCCCTTTCATGGGCAGCGAGTTCGCCTACGAGGACCTCGCCTCCCAGGAGATCGAGAAGTACACCTACAAGTACATCCGCGACGACGAGCTGGACGGCACGCCGGTCTTCGTCATCGAGCGCTACCCGGTGAGCAAGTATTCGGGCTACAAGCGGCAGCTGGTGTGGATCGACAAGGCGCGCTACATCCCGTTGAAGATCGAGTTCTACGATCGCAAGAACAGTCTGCTCAAGACCCTCACCTTCAAGGGCTACCGCCAGTACCTCGACCGCTACTGGCGGGCCGAAGAGATGTTCATGCAGAACCACCAGACCGGCAAGAGCACCCTGCTCACCTGGAAAGAGTACCGTTTCCGCACCGGGTTGAAGGACTCCGACTTCACGCGCAACAGCCTCAAGCGGGCGCGGTGAGCGTTTGCCGTGAAGGTTTGAAGTTAGGCCCGGGGTATAGGTGTAGGAGCGGCGCCCCCGCCGCGAAGGTTTGAAATTCGGCCCGAGGGCGGGCCTCCTACAGGTAGGAGCGGCGCCCCCGCCGCGAATGTTCCCGGGTTCGGCCCGGGGGCGGGCCTCCTACACCTGTAGGAGCAGCGCCCCCGCCGCGAACCGTTTTTGAATCCGGCCCGTGGGCGGGCCTCCTGCATGCCGATGAAACGACTGCTGATCATCACGTTCCTCCTCTTCTGGACCCTGCCGGCCGGCGCCTGGGAGTGGTCGGGCAACGTCGCGGTGGAGGGACGCACCTTCTTCCAGTCGCCCCTGGATCCCCGCCAGTACGACAACGACGGTTCCGTCAGCCTGGAACCGGAGCTGGCCCACGAGTGGAACGACGGGCGGGACCAGTTCGTCTTCCGCCCCTTCGGCCGCCTCGATGCGCGCGACAGCGAGCGCAGCCACTGGGACATCCGCGAGCTCCAGTGGACCCATGCCGGAGACGGCTGGGAGACCACCATCGGCGTGAGCAAGGTCTACTGGGGTGTCACCGAGGCGTGGCACCTGGTGGACATCGTCAACCAGACCGACCTGGTGGAGAATCCCGACGGCGAGCAGAAGCTGGGACAGCCCATGGTCAAGCTCTCCCTCGAGCGGGAGTGGGGCACCCTGGACTTCTTCCTGCTCACCGGTTTCCGCGAGCGCACCTTCCCCGGCGGGAAGGGACGCATCCGCACCCATCCCCGGGTGGACACCGATCTCACGGAGTACCAGTCGGGCGCCGGGCGGAAGCGGGTGGACCTGGCCGCGCGCTGGTCCCACTATATCGGCGAGTGGGACATCGGCGTGTCGCTGTTCCACGGCACCGGCCGAGATCCCCTGTTCCTTCCGACCGTGAACGGGAAGGGCGAGCCGGTGCTGGCACCCTACTACGAGCTCATCGACCAGGTGAACCTCGACCTGCAGGCCACCCTGGGCCAGTGGCTGTGGAAGCTGGAGGCGCTCTACCGCGACAGCGACCACGATGCCTTCTACGCCTGGACCGGCGGCTTCGAGTACACCCTGGTGGGGGTGGCGGAGACCGCCATGGACCTGGGTTTCGTGGGGGAGGTTCTCTACGACCAGCGCGGTGACCGCTCGGCCACCCCCTTCAACCACGACGCCTTCCTCGCCCTGCGCTGGACCGCCAACGACGAACAGAGCAGCGAGCTGCTGGGCGGCTTCGTCGTGGACTGGGAGAACGGCTCCACCCTGCTCAACATCGAGGGCAGCCGCCGCCTGGGCCAGAGCTGGAAGGCGACCCTGCAGCTGCGGGCCTGGCTCAACGTGGACGGCAAGGATCCGCAGTATTCCTTCAACCGGGACGACTACCTGCAGCTGGAGCTGGCGCGGTATTTCTGATGCTGTTTGAAATTCGGCCCGGGGGCGGGCCTCCTACAGGTAGGAGCGGCGCCCCGCCGCGAATGTTTGAAGTTCGGCCCGGGTGTGGGCCTCCCACAGTGAACACCCTGTAGGAGCGGCGCCCCCGCCGCGAATGTTTGGAATTCGGTCCGGGGCGGGCCTCTCACGGTGAATATCCTGTAGGAGCGGCGCCCCCGCCGCGAACGGTTTGAAATTCGGCCCGGGTGCGGGCCTTCTACGGGCGGCTCCACCCTTCGGACGCTTCCCGGAGCCGTTGCAGGAACCCTTCCCGCTCCTTCGCGCTGGAGAGCCTCTCCCACCGTTCCTCCCGTATCTCCCTCTCCGGCCGCCGCACCTCCACCGGCAGAAAGCCGGCCTTGTAGCTCATCTTGCGGCAGTTGGGAATCCAGTAGCCCAGGTAGAGCCAGGTGCGGCCCTCCGCTCGGGCGGCCTCCACCTGGAGCAGGATGGCCAGGGTGCCCAGGGAGCGCCGTGCGTGGTCCGGGTGGAAGAAGGTGTAGAGGGCGGAGAGGCTGCGCGGCTGCTCGTCGGTGACCGCCACCGCCACCAGTTTGCCCCCGAGGCGCAGCTCCAGCAGCCGGGTGCTCGCCCAGGGGCTGAAGAGGAAGGCGTCGCTGGCGGCGCGGCTGGCCCTGGCCATCTCCCCCTCCCCGTGGCGAGCCTGGAGGTAGGCGCGGTAGAGCGCCCACTGCTCGTCGTTGAGACGATCGGTGACCACCCAGTCGGCCTCCAGGTCCGCGTTGAGCCTGCGAACGCGCCGCTGGCCGCGGCTCGGCCGGAAAGCCTCCACCGGGATGCGCGCGGCCACGCACTGGCGGCAGCGGTCGCACCAGGGGCGGTAGACGTGGCTGCCGCTGCGGCGAAAGCCCTGGGCCAGGAAGAAGTCGTAGGCGCGGGACGAGAGCAGCGCCTCGTCCACCACCACCAGCGAGCGCGACTGCCGGTCCGGCAGGTAGTCGCAGGCG
>JALWGP010000420.1 GCA_027038775.1 Sedimenticola sp.
CGGATCTACTGCGCCCACGAGTACACCCTGGCCAACATCGGCTTCGCCAGGTGGGTGGAACCGGAGAACAGGGCCCTGCTGGAGCGGGAGGCGCGAGAGAAGGAGAAACGGGCTCGCGGCGAGCCCACCGTGCCCTCCCCCCTGGAACTGGAGCTGGCCACCAACCCCTTCCTGCGCACCGGGGAGCCCATCGTGATCGAGGCGGCACGGCGGTGGGCCGGCAGGCCGCTTGCGGGGCACCGGGAGGTGTTCCGGGCGTTGAGGGAATGGAAGGACCGGGACTATGACTGAGTTCGGAGTTCGGCCCGGGGGCGGGCCTCCTACGGGGTTTCGCTGATGGCTCCCTTGCCGATCCCCTCGAAGGCGCGCACCTGGAAGCGGCTTTCCGGGTGTTCCCGTTCCAGCCGTTCACGGACGTGGCGGGCGATGTTCTCCACCGTGGACTCGGTGTCGATGAGGTAGCAGCGTTCGGCGGGCAGCTCCAGCTCGAAGCGTCCCTGTTCCGCCTCGTAAGCGAAGCGGAAGTGGGTCTGTTCGCCGTGGCGGGTGATGGCCGCCAGGTCCGTCCCGGTGCCGATGTAAATGTCCCGGAAGCGTTCGGCCCAGAGCGCCTCCAGGTCGGGAGCGCGGCGGCCGTCGCGCAGGATCTCGATGCGCGAGCGGTGGCCATGGGCGATGCGCTGGCAGTTGCCGCAGTGGCCCTTGAGACCATGGCTGTAGCAGTACCAGGCGCCGTCGATCTCCTCGCCGTGGAGGCGCAGGCGCACTCGTTCCACGTTGCCCGGCAGGCGCGGTGCCAGCAGGGCGCGGATGGCGTCGGCCACCGTCTCCTCGGTGACGGCCTCGCCGGTCACGAACTGCACCGACTCCGCCGGCCCCCGGTGGCGGACCAGCCCTCCGCCCTCGGTGCGGAAGCGGATCTCGTCGTCCCCGGTGGAGAGGGCGGGATGGTCGGCGGGCACCAGCAGCCGGTGGTCGAAGTGCTCGTCCACCAGCGACTTCACCTGGCGCTTCACGTCGCCGAAGTCGAGGACCATCCCCTGTTCGTCCAGTCCTCCCTCCAGCACGATGTCCAGCCACCAGCTCTCGCCCACCAGTCCGCGCCGGGGGTGGAGAAAGGAGAAGTCCAGGACGGTGAGCTGTTGGACGAAGAGCTTCATGGGCCGACAATGATACCCGCGGCGGCAAAAAAAAGCGCCCGCAGGGGGCGCTTGAATCCCGAAGGAGGGGAGGGATAAAGGGGTCGAAAGTTCAGCTGCCCAGGCCGGGGTTGCCTTTCACGCCCACCAGCCGGGGTGTGTTGAGCTTCTTGATCTTCACCGTGCCCTGGCGCTCCAGGTACTCGGAGACCACTTCCCAGATGGGGCGGCCCGGTGACTTGGAGCCCACGGTGGCCCAGCCTGCGACGATGTATTTCTTGTCCGGTTCGATGGGCGTGCCGTCGTCCAGCTGCATGTTGCTGATGCGCCTGCCCATGGTCTCGGTGGGGTTGCAGACGTAGTCCAGGCCGCCCACGCGCACCATGTCGCCACCCTGCTGGTAGTAGGGGTCCGGGTTGAAGAGGTTGTCGCAGACGTCTTCCAGGATGTCCTTGATGTCCTTTCCGGTCATCTCGCGGCGGTAGGTCTCGGGGTAGGTGATGCAGGTCTGGTCCATGACGTGGTCCATGGTGATCTCCTGTCCCGGCAGCACCGTGGTGCCCCAGCGGAAGCCCGGCGAGAGGGAGACCTGGGCGTCCTTCACTTCGCGCAGGGCGTCGCAGATGATCTGGTCGAAGGTGCCGTTGAAGTTGCCGCGACGGTAGAGGGTCTCCTCGGCCACCGCCAGCTTGCGCTCCAGCTTCTCCTTGTAGGGGGCGCGCACCTTGTCGATGTAGGCCTGCATCTCGGCGTCGGCGGGCAGCAGGTTGGCGAACACCGGAACCAGGCGGTAGCGGTAATCCTTGAGGCGGCCCTTGCTCACCTCCAGGTCCATGACGCCCAGAAACTTGCCGTTGGAACCGGCGTTGGTGACCAGGGTCTTGCCGCCCCTGTTGCTCACCAGCATGGGCGCGGGCACGCCGTCGTGGGTGTGGCCGCCGAAGATGACGTCGATGCCGCTCACGCGGGAGGCCATCTTCAGGTCCACGTCCATGCCGTTGTGGGAGAGCACCACCACCAGGTCGGGCTTCTCCGTCTCGCGCACCCGGTTGACGATGGACTGCATGCGCTCGTCCTGGATGCCGAAGGTCCAGTCGGGGATGAAGCGCTGGGGGTTAGCGATGGGCGTGTAGGGGAAGGCCTGGCCGATGACGGCCACCTTCATGCCGCCCACCACCTTGATCGTGTAGGGCTTGAAGGCGAGGCCACTGTCCTCATCGAAGCCTTCGAAGTCGGCGAAGCGGTAGTCGAAAAGGGCGTCCTCGTTGACGCTCACGTTCTGGGCCACGAACTCGCCCTTGAACTCGCCGATGTTGGCGATCACCTCCTTGTCCAGGTAGGTGAACTCCCAGTGGCCGGTCATCACGTCTACACCCAGCAGGTTGCAGGCACCCACCATGTCCCGGCCACGGGTCCAGTAGGCGGTGCCGGAGCCCTGCCAGGTGTCGCCGCCGTCCAGCAGCAGGGTGTTGCCGTCGCCGCGCTCGGCGCGCAGGCGCTTGACCAGGGTGGCCAGGTGCGCAAAGCCGCCCACCTTGCCGTACTTGCGGGCCAGCTCGTCGAAATCGAGGTAGGTGAAGGCGTGGGCCTCGATGGAGCCTGGCTCCAGGCCGTAGTGTTTCAGAAACTGCTTGCCTACCAGGTGAGGCGGCCGCCCTTTCGCTGCGCCGACGCCCAGGTTGACGCTGGGCTCCCGGAAATAGATGGGGTTGAGCTGGGCATGACAGTCGGTCATGTGCAGCAGGGTGAGATTGCCGAACCGGGGGATCTCGTAGAGATCAGACGGCTTGCGGGCCGCCGAGAAGGCCGAAGCGGGCAACAGGCCGGCAGCTCCGGCCAGGCCCAGCAGCCGGAGAAATTCTCGTCTCGATAGGCTCATGACTTGGAATCCGGTAGTGTGGTGATGCGGGAATCGGGAACGGGGCGGGAGCGCCCCGCCACCCGATGGAGTCGGGCATCCTTCCCCCGCGCCGGGCGGGAGAAGGAGGGCGCCTCCTTAGCGGATCTTCGCCGTGATGGAGTCGCCCTGGCCCTTGTTGTCCTTCCAGCTCAGTTCAACGGTGTCGCCTTTCTTGCCACCCTTGAACTTGAAGGCCAGGTAGGGGTTCTTGGAGACGGAGGCGCCCCACTCGCAGTTGAGCACCACCTTGCCGTTGTGCTTGCACACCACCTCCTGGATGAAGTGGGCGGGGATCAGCTTGCCAGTCTTCTTGTTCTTGCGCAGGCCGGTCTCCATGGGGTGGGTGATGAGGGATTTGACGGTGGTGATGCCGTCTTTGCTCTTTGCTCGAATCTTGATCGTCTTTGCCATCTTGTTGTCCTCGCTCCTCGTGATCAGCCGCCGCAGCCGCCGATGGTTACCTTCACGCCTTTGCGTGCGGAGTAGAGTTTGCCGCCGGCCTTGACCACGGCCACCACGTCACCCGTCTTGCCCATCTTCACGCGGGTGGAGACATCGGGCAGGGTGCCCTTGGGCAGGTGGAAGATGGCGGACAGGGGGTTGGCGTTCTTCTCCACCAGCAGCGCGATGGTGTCCACGCCATCCAGGTTCGCCACGATGGAGACGGGCACCACGGCGCCGTTCTCGGCGATGTCGGGTGCCTTGATGGTGATCTTGTCGGAAGGCGTGGTGGTGGGGTTGCCAACGGCGGCGCTGATGGCCTTGTCGATGGCCTTGGCATCGAAGGCGCTCTGGTTCCATGCGGCCAGCACGGTGCCAGGCGTCAGGAGGCCCGCGCCGACGGCGAAGCCCACGGTGGTGGCGGCCACGGAACCCTTGAGGAACACGCGGCGTTTCTGATCGAGTTTCATGATTCTTGATCTCCTTCAGGTTTGTCTGTCTGAATGATTCCGGTTCACAGGCCGTAGAGGTGAGGACCCGCGTCCTTCTCGGCCATCGCCTGCTTGTAGCCCATCTCGGCCTGGAACTCTGCGATTTTCAGCAATTTCAGCGCCTTTTCATAGTCACCCGCCTTGGCGGCCTCGATGGCCTTGGGCAGGTACTTCTTCTTGGACTTCTTCCAGCGGATGTCACGCCATTCGCCGTCCACGGAGGCCGCCTTCTTCACGGCCGCCTGGGTACGGGCCAGGGCCGCCTCGTACTGCTCCTTCAGGGTCATGGGCTTTTCCGGAGTGGTGGCGTTGCAGCCCGCGATGAGCAGGGCCAGGCCGATCGAAACGATACTCTTCTTCATCATGGGTCCTCTCCCTTACTCGCGATAGCCGGGGGCGTTGATGGTCAGCCCGTTGGACATGTACTGGTGGAAGAACTCCAGGTTGCGGTACTGCTCGCTCTGGGCCGGGAACGGACGGGCACGCACCTGTTTGTTGCAGCCACCGTAACGGCGGTGCAGGGTGCCGAGGCCGTCGCCGCTCTTGCTCTTCTTCTCCCACTTGGCACGGAAAACGGGGAAGTGGGTCACGTGGCCCAACGCCGGGCTGAGCAGGTTTCCGCGGATGAAGTGGCCGGGGTACTTCACGTGGCAGTCGGCGCAGGCCATGTTGAGCTGACCCCGCTTGGCGTAGAAGAAGTGCTTGCCCTTCTCGTAGGCTTCCAGGGCCTTGGGATCGTTCGGGATCTTCACGTCGATCTTCTGGCCCCGGGCCTCGTAGCCGAGGTAGGCGCTGAGCCAGGCGATGGGGCCCTTCTTCCACTTGAAAGGTTTTTCACCGTTCTTCTTCCGACAATCGTTGATGGCCAACTCCAGGGTGACCACCTGCTGGCGCTCCGCATCCCACCGGGGGTATTTCACGCGCACCTTGGAGGGATCCTTGCCGAAACAGTCAGCAAAGCGCTTGCCGTTCTTGAAGGGTTTCTCCCAGATCTCGCGGCCCTTGTCCACGAACTCCTCGTAAGGGGGGAACTCCTCCATGGCTTCCCACTGGAGCCGCTTGCTGGCATCCAGGGCATAGACGCCGTTGCCGAACTCGTCGAGCTGGAGGCCCGGGAATTTCTGCTCGAAGTAGGTGCGGAACTTCTCCAGGTCTTCCTTGGGCCCGGACACGGCCTGTGTCGACACTGCCACCAGACCGGCGGAAAGCAACAGGGTTGCGATCTTTCTCATGATTTCTCTCCTCTTGCGTCCGGTGGATCAAAGGCTGTGGATGAATTCGGTGACCAGGTCAATCTCCTTCTCGGAGAGGATCCGGTGCGGGCCGAACGGCGGCATGATGGTGCGCGGGTTGTTCTTCCTGGCGTCCCAGATCTGGGCGCGCAGCTTGGCCTTGTCGGGGAAGCGGTGCTTCATGGCCAGCAAGGGGGGAGCGATGTTCCCCGCAAGAGTGCCGCCCTCGATCTGGTGGCAGGCCAGGCAGTTGCCCTTCTTGCGGTCGAAGGCGATCTTCTTTCCGGCGGAAACGGGATCTTCCGCGGCGGATGCCTGTGCGGTGATCACCAGTCCTGCAGCCAGGAGCAAGGATCCCGCCAGCCCGGAAAACCTGTGGTTGTTGCTCGTCATTACATCCTCCAGGGATTGAAGTCGTGTGCCGCCTTCGGTGGGCATGGGCCTGGCGAAGCATGGCACACGGGGTTGAATAGTGGTCATTACATCGACCCGGGCTTTGCTCTTGTTATGGGAAAGGGCCAGGGTCGGGTTCAAGTATGCAGAGAGGAAGGGGACAAGGAAATTGGCAGATATGGGAAAATGTGTTGGGGTTTTCCCTAATAAGCGGGCACTTGGCAGGAGCGGTGCCCCCGCTGTGATTGGTTTGAAGTTCGGCCCGGGGCAGGCCTCCTACGTGCGGGAGTCCTCCAGTGAGAGCACCATGCGCATCAGGTCCGACAGGGTACGGGCGCCCATTTTCTCCATCACCCGGGCCCGGTGCGCCTCCACCGTAGACTGGCTCACGTTCAGTTCGGCTGCGATCATCTTGTTGCGCAGGCCGCTCACCACCAGATTCATCACCTGGCGCTCGCGCGGCGTAAGGGAATCGAGGCGGCGCCGGATCTCGGCCAGTTCGCGGGCGTGGCCCCGCTGGCGGGCGTCGAGCTCCAGGGCCCGGTGCACGCTGTCGAGCAGCGCCTGGTCGTTGAAGGGCTTCTCGATGAAGTCGATGGCGCCGGCCTGCACCGCGCGCACCGCCATGGGA
>JALWGP010000421.1 GCA_027038775.1 Sedimenticola sp.
GCCGGACCCGGCAGGTGATCCCCGGCGGGTGATGGCGCTCTACCAGCAGTGGCTGCGCACGCGTGATCCCGCCATCGCCGCCCGCCTGCGGCGCCTCGGCGTGGGGCTCGCCTGACCGGCCGCGCTTGATCTTCGCGCCCGCTTTGTCCTACAATCCGCGCTCCTTGCCCGCTGCGAGGCGGGCACTCCTTGCCTCACCGCCTGGACGGGAGGCTGTTTTAACCCGAAAGGAGCGACAATGCGACACTACGAGATCGTCTTCATGGTCCACCCGGACCAGAGCGAGCAGGTCCCTGCCATGATCGAGCGCTACCGCGCCACCATCGAGGAGCAGGGTGGGAAGATCCACCGCCTCGAGGACTGGGGCCGCCGCCAGCTCGCCTATCCCATCAACAAGCTGCACAAGGCCCACTACGTGCTCATGAACATCGAGTGCGAGGGCAAGACGCTGAACGAGCTGGAGACCGCCTTCCGCTTCAACGATGCCGTGCTGCGTCACCTCACCATCCGCCGCGACGAGGCCATCACCACGCCCTCCCCGCTGGCGAAGACCGAAGAGAAGGACGAGGCCCCCGAGGCCGTCGCCTGAACCTTGTGCAGGAGTAACTGAACCATGTCACGCTATTTTCGACGCAGGAAGTATTGCCGTTTCACGGCCGAGGGCATCACCGAGATCGACTACAAGGATCTCAACCTGCTCAAGCAGTACGTGAGCGAGTCGGGCAAGATTGTGCCCAGCCGCATCACCGGCACCAGCGCCAAGTACCAGCGCCAGCTGGCCAACGCCATCAAGCGGGCCCGCTTCCTGGCGCTGCTGCCCTACACCGACTCCCACAAGTAGGGAACGGGAAGGTCGCGGCGGTTTGCTGCCCGCCGCGGCACGTTGCGCGGAAAGGGCGCCGGCGGAACCCGGAAGGCACGATGAAAGCGCTGGCCGCACTCATCATGAAGGGCCGGGGCCAGGCGGTGATGGCCGCCACGGTGTTCATGATCCTGGCCCTCATCGTCACCCCGCTGGGGCTGTTCAGCACGGCCGTGGTGGGGGTGGTGACCCTGCGCCACGGCCTGCGCGAAGGCGCGCTGGTGGCGCTGCTGGGCGTGCTGGCACTGGGCGCGCTGGGTGCGCTGCTCTTCGGTCAGCCCCTGGCCTTGGCGGTCACCGGCCTGCTGGCCTGGCTGCCGCTCATGGTCCTGGCAGAGGTGCTGCGCGCCAGCCGCTCGCTGCGCCTGGCGGTGGAGCTGGCGGTGGTACTGGGGCTGCTGATGGTGGCCGCCCAGTACCTGGTGCTGGAGGACGTCACCGGCCACTGGCAGGCGATCCTCGGCGAATACGCCGGGCAGGTCCTGGACCCCGCCGTGGTCAGCGAGGCCGAGCGGCAGGCCATGGTGGAACAGATTGCGCCCTGGATGGCGGGGGGGCTCGCGGCGGCCTGGTTCCTGCAGCTGGTGTTGTCGCTCTTCCTGGCCCGGGGCTGGCAGGCGCTGCTCTACAACCCGGGTGGCTTTTCTCAGGAGTTCCGGGAACTGCGACTGGGGCGTTGGTTGCTCGTGCTGGTGCCCCGGTCGCTGCGGGCGGGAGCCCGGGGGGAGGCACCGGGTATCCTGGCCCAGGGCGCCTTGGTGGGCATGGCCGCCTTCTTCATCCAGGGGGTGGCGGCGGCCCACGGGCTGGTGGCGAGGCTGCAGGGCGGGAGCCTGTGGCTGATCGGTTTCTACTTTATGTTGGTCATCGGCATGCCGGCCAGCTTCACGCTGGTTTCTGCCTTCGGTTTTGCCGATGGTCTTGTGAATTTTCGGGCGAGAGTCCGGCCTCGTGGACCCGGAGCGGGGGACGAGTGAGTAACCTTGAGAGGTGCTGAACGATGGAAGTGATCCTTCTGGACAAAGTGACGGGCCTGGGCGAACTGGGCGACAAGGTGATGGTGAAGGCCGGCTACGGCCGCAACTACCTGATTCCCAGCGGCAAGGCGGTGCCTGCCACCAAGGAGAACCTGGTGGAGTTCGAGCAGCGCCGCGCCGAG
>JALWGP010000422.1 GCA_027038775.1 Sedimenticola sp.
CTCCAGCTTCGAACGGAGGTTGAGCATGATCGCCCCGGCGGAATCCTTGCCGTAGTTGGGCAGGTCCAGTTGCACGCGGACTTCGGCGCTGCCGGTGGGCTGTGCGGCCTTCAGCAGGGGGTACTGCTTCACCAGTGCCGTGGCCGGGATCCTGCCCTGGGCGCTGATGCGGGTGGAATCGGCATGGGGGGCGACCTCCAATTGGATCCTGGCTCCGAAGGCCCTGCCGGTAATCTCCTTTCCGCGGATGCCGTGGTTGTCGATCTCCAGTCTCCCCACGAGCCGATCGATGGCCAGTTTCTGCGGAACCCAGAGAAAACGGGCGTTCTGGAAGTCGAGCGTGCCGTCGAAGCGGTAGTCATGGCTCTTGAAGGGGATGCGCAATCGGGCCTTCAGGCGTCCGTTGCCCTGGAGCTCGATGCCTTCCACGTGGCGCGCCAGTTTCGCCTTGAGCGGGGTTTCGCGCAGCAGCCTCAATTCGTCGGCGAGGGGGCCCTCCACCACTCCGGACACCTCCAGCGGGGCCAGGGGTTTCAGCGAGGGAATGCGGGCCACGGCATGGAGAATTTCGCTGTTGTAGATCCGCGTGCTGCCCAGCTCGATCTCCAGGCTGTTGTTGTGAAACCGGACACTGCCGTCGGCTTCCTGCAGCGGAGGCCACTGCTCGTGGTATGCCAGGGCCAGGTCCTCGGCCTGGAACAGCACCTCGAAGTGTCCGTCATGGGTTTCGTGAAACGGGAAACTGGAGAGGGGGCCGTGGAGAATGAAGCTGCCTTTGGAGACGCGGCCGAAGAGGATCGCTTCGTCGAGCCATTTCACCAGCTTTTCCTTCATGATGCCCACGGGGTAGTAGCGGGGGGCCCGGGCACCGTCGCCGTTGTGGAAATCGGTCTGGATGTCGGCGAAGAGCGGCTCTCCATCGGTTTTCGAGAGGTGCAGGCGGGTGATGGTGGCCAAGTCCCGGTTCTCTGCCACCAGGGCGTGGCTGTCCAGGCTCCAGCCGGCGGCCGTTTTCTTCCAGACCAGTTCGCCCTCGAGGAGTCCCAGTTCAATGGGCTGGCGGAAGAGGTGGGGCAGGTCGATGAGGGTGTCCTCGCTTTCGAGCAGCAGCCGCACACGGCCCGGCCCGGCAAAGAGTTCCGCCTGCAGTCCTTGTATTCCGGGCAGCTTCTTCCAGGCCGTCGCGTGGAGGTCGCGCAGACTTGCGCGCGCGTTCCAGGCGGGACGCTCCTCCCGCTGCCGGAAATGGAGGCGCAGGTTCTCCAGCCGGCCGCCGGGTGCGATGGCCGCAATGGATTCCAGGTGGTCGGGCTCCAGGGGGAGCAGGCGGGTCAATGGGGTGAGGGAGGCCAGCTCCACGCTGGAGAAGCCGAGGAGGAGGTCGTTGCCGTTGGCCTGGACGGCAACCGCCAACCCCTCCAGGGGCGGAGCTTCGGCGGCCTTCAACGTGGCTCCTGCCAGTTGCAGGGTCCAGCCGGTGTCGGTGACCTGGTAGGCCAGGTCGCCGGAGAGTTCGTGCAGCGTCAGTGGTGGTGCTCCCTCGCGTTCGGCCACGGTTTCCGGCAGCCGGAATCGCAGGCGGCTGCCGCGGTGGCTGCCGTGGTCCCACCGGCTCCAGGCCTCGAGGTCCACCTTCGCGGAGTGGAGGCGGATCTTTTCCGGCAGATAGGGGGTCAACGCCTGCGCGATGTCCAGCTGTTTCCCCTGTACCCAGAAACGGGCGGACCAGTCGGTGCCGGTGAGCCGCCCCCGGAGCTCGCCGCGGACGCGCAGGTCCCGGTTGCGTGAAGTCACCAGCAGCTCCCGCAGATCGCCGCGCGAAAGCAGCTGCAGGTCCAGGTTCCGCTCCACCAGCCGGGCGCCGCGTTTGTGGTCTTCCCACACCACCGTGGCGTTCTCGATGAGCAGCAGGGCGGGCGGGCTGAAGCGGCCGCTGGGTTTCGGCAGGCCCACGATACGGGTGACCCCCTGTTCGTCCCGTTCCACCTGCAACCGGGTGCCTTTCAGGTGCAGCGCCACCGGCAGGTTCTCCGGCCAGTGGGGCAGCGCGCGCAGGGAGACGGCGGCCAGTACGTCCCCCAGGTGCAGCTGCTCTTCGTCACCGATCACCAGGTTGCGCAGCCAGATGCGGGGGGTGAAGCCGCGCCAGCTGGTCTCGATGTGCGCCACCCGGACCGGCATGCCGAACATGCGCGAGGCGAGCCGTTCCACCGAGTCCACGTGGTGCTCGGCCCACAGCGCCAGGGCGAAGGAGACCACCTTGGCCAGGGTGAGGACGACGAGTACGACGAAGGCGAGACGGGTGAGGAGGCGGAGCAGTCCCCGAAGCAGCAGGCCGAGAAAGATCAAACCAGCACCACGTCGTACTGTTCCTGGGTGTAGAGCGACTCGGGCTGCAGCCGGATGGGCTTGCCGATGAACTGCTCCAGCTCGGCCAGCTCCTGGGACTCCTCATCGAGGAGACGGTCGATCACCTCGGGGGAGGCCAGCACCAGCAGCGACTCGCTCTCGAACTGCCGCGCCTCGCGCAGGATCTCGCGGAAGATCTCGTAGCAGGTGGTCTGGGCGGTCTTGATGTAGCCGCGGCCGCCGCAGGTGGGGCAGTTGTCACAGAGCACGTGCTCCAGCGACTCGCGGGTGCGCTTGCGGGTCATCTCCACCAGCCCCAGGGAGGAGACCTCGCAGATGGTGGTTCGGGCGTGATCCTTGGCGAGATACCGCTCCAGGGCGCGCATCACTTGGCGCTTGTGCTCCTCCTCCTTCATGTCGATGAAGTCGATGATGATGATGCCGCCCAGGTTGCGCAGCCGCAGCTGGCGGCAGATGGCCTGCACCGCCTCGAGGTTGGTCTTGAAGATGGTTTCTTCCAGGTTGTGGTGGCCCACGAAGCCGCCGGTGTTGACGTCGATGGTGGTCATCGCCTCGGTCTGGTCGATGATCAGGTGGCCACCCGACTTCAGCTCCACCCGCCGCGCCAGTGCCTTCTGGATCTCGTCCTCGACGTTGTAGAGGTCGAAAATGGGGCGTTCCCCGGGGTAGTACTCGATGCGTTCGGCGATCTCCTTGTTGAACTGGCCGGCGAACTGCACCGCCTTCTCCCAGGTGGAGCGCGAGTCGATGCGCACCCGTTCCACCTCGGGGCCGGCCAGGTCGCGCAGGGCGCGCAGGGCCAGGGGCAGGTCCTCGTGCAGGAGCTGGATGCCCCTGGCCTGGGCCGCCTTCCCCTGGATCGATTCCCACAACTGCTGTAGGAAGAGCATGTCGGTGCGCAGCGCCTCCTCGTCGATGCCCTCGGCGGCGGTGCGGGCGATGAAGCCGCCCTTCATGCCGCACTCGTCGGAGATCTTCTTGAGGATGTTCTTCAGCCGCTGGCGCTCGGCCTCGTCCTCCACCTTCTGCGAGATGCCCAGGGTGGTGCTGTTGGGCATGTAGACCAGGTAGCGGGAGGGGATGGAGATGTTGGTGGTGAGCCGTGCCCCCTTGGTGCCGAGTGGATCCTTCACCACCTGCACCACCACGTGGGAGCCCTCGCGCACCAGCTGGGTGATGTCCAGGTTCCTTTCACCGTTGCCGTTGCCGGTGCTGATGTCGGCGGCGTGGAGGAAGGCGGCGCGCGCCAGCCCCGCATCCACGAAGGCTGCCTGCATGCCCGGCAGCACCCGGCAGATCTTGCCGCGGTAGATGTTGCCCACCAGCCCGCGGCTGGCGGTGCGCTCGATGAGCACCTCCTGCACCACCCCGTTCTCGATGAGGGCCACCCGGGTCTCCGGCGGGGTCACGTTGATGAGGATCTCTTCGCTCATTTTTTCAATTCTACACTTCCAGCAGTCCCGCTTCTCCCAGCAACTCCCCGGTTTCGTACAACGGCAGGCCCATGATCCCCGAATAGCTGCCCGAGATGTGCCGGATGAAGAGGGCCGCCCGCCCTTGCACCGCGTAGCTTCCCGCCTTGTCCGCCGGCTCTCCGGTGGCCCAGTAGGCCCTTGCCTGGTCCTCGGTGAGGGGGGCGAAGGTCACCTCGCTCAGGCTCAGGCGATACTGGAGCTCCCCCTCGTGGAGCAGGGCCACTCCGCTCATCACCTGGTGGGTGCGGCCGGAGAGTGCCAACAGCATCTCCACCGCGTGCGCCGCGTCGCGGGGCTTGCCCAGGGGCTTGCCGTCCAGCACCACGGCGGTGTCGGCGGCCAGCACCGGCAGGGAAGGTTCCCGTTCCCGGGCGGCCAGCGCCTTGGAGCGGGTCACCCGTTCCACGTAGACCTCGGCCGCCTCTCCCGGCAGGCGCGACTCGTCCACGTCCACCGGCATCACCCGGTATTGGACGCCGATCTGGTCCAGCAGTTCGCGGCGGCGGGGGGATCGGGAGGCGAGGAGGATCATGGTTCAGAACAAGCGCCTGCTCATGCCCGATGGTAAGGATGATTGCGCAACAGGCTCCAGGCCCGGTAGAGGGCTTCGGCCACCACCACCCGCACCAGAGGGTGGGGCAGGGTCAGCGGCGACAGGGACCACCGCTGCTCCGCTGCCTCGAGGCACTCGGGCGAGAGTCCCTCGGGACCACCCACCAGCAGGGCCAGGTCGCGGCCGTCGGCCATCCAGCGGCCGAGCTGTGCGGAGAGCTGTTCCGTGCTCCAGGCGCGTCCCTTCACGTCCAGGGCCACCACCCGGCTGCCCCGGGTCACCGCCGCCAGCATCCGCTTGCCCTCCTCGCGCAGGATGCGGGTGATGTCGGCGTTCTTTCCACGCCGCCCGGGCGGGATCTCCACCAGCTCCAGGGCGCACTCCGCCGGCAGGCGCCGGGCGTACTCCTCGTAGCCCTCCTGCACCCAGCGCGGCATCTTCTCTCCCACGGCGACGAGGCGGATTTTCATGGGGGCGATTCTACCACCGACGGTCCCCGGGACCGGCCCTACCACCCGCCGGAAGGTATTCCTTGACGCGGCGTACGCGCAAACGTACGCTTGTCCCCATGACCACCCTGAACGCAACCGAAGCACGTTCGCGTCTCTACAGCCTGATCGACGAGGCGGCAGAGAGCCACGAGCCCATTTTCATCACCGGCAAGCGTGCCAACGCGGTATTGATCTCCGAGGAGGACTGGCGGGCCATTTCGGAGACGCTCTACCTGCTCTCCATTCCCGGCATGCGCGAATCGATCAAGGAGGGCATGGCGGAACCTGTCGAAGCCTGCGAGAAGGATCTTGATTGGTGAGCTGGCAGCTCGTCTTCACGAGGCAGGCCCGCAGGGATGCCCGCAAGCTGGCCGCCGCCGGGCTCAAACCCAAGGCGGAACGGTTGCTGGCCATTTTCCGGGAAGACCCTTTCCAGAACCCGCCGCCCGTTGAAAAGCTGGTGGGCGACCTGGCCGGCGCCTGGTCCAGGAGAATCAACATCCAGCATCGTCTGGTTTACCAGGTGCTGCAAGAGGAGCAGGTGGTCAAAGTGATCCGCATGTGGACCCATTACGAATGAACCCCCAACCCGACCTCGTCCTCGTCGACGGTTCCTCCTACCTGTTCCGCGCCTTCCACGCCCTGCCGCCGCTCACCAACTCCAGGGGCGAGCCCACGGGCGCGGTGGTGGGGGTGGTGAACATGCTGCGCAAGCTGGTCAAGGAGTACCAGCCGAAGTACATGGTGGTGGTCTTCGACGCCCCGGGCAAGACCTTTCGCGACGAGCTCTATGAGGCGTACAAGGCCAACCGTCCTCCGGCGCCGGAAGAGCTCAAGGCCCAGGTCCCCCTGCTGCACGAGATCGTCCAGGCCATGGGCCTCCCCCTGCTGATGGTGGAGGGGGTGGAGGCGGACGACGTCATCGGCACCCTGGCGACGCGGGCGGCGGAGAAGGGCATGAAGGTGCTCGTCTCCACCGGCGACAAGGACATGGCCCAGCTGGTGAACGGGAACATCACCCTCATCGACACCATGACCGACCGGGTGCTCGACCCCGAGGGGGTGGAAGGGAAGTTCGGCGTGAAGCCAGAGCAGATCATCGACTACCTGGCACTGACCGGCGACAGCTCCGACAACATTCCCGGCGTGCCCAAGTGCGGCCCCAAGACTGCCGCCAAGTGGCTGAACCAGTATGGCAGCCTGGACGAGCTCATGCGGCATGCCGACGAGGTCAAGGGCAAGATCGGCGAGAACCTTCGGGCGAGCCTGGAGCAGCTGCCATTGTCACGCCAGCTCACCACCATCCGCACCGACCTGGAGC
>JALWGP010000423.1 GCA_027038775.1 Sedimenticola sp.
GCGGAGGTGGGCACGAGAAGCCGGGGGCGGGGCCGGGTGGTGATCCGCACGCGCACGAAGTCGCCGCCGTGTGCCTGGTCCGGGATCCGGTCGAAGACGGCTTCTGCCCGGCCCAGGCGGCTGACCGGGTCCACCGTCGGAAAGAGTCGGACGAGGGTGGCGCCGTACTCCCGGCCGGCATGAAGGACCCTCAATTTCTGCTGCGGTGCGATCTCGGCCAGCAGTTCCCCCTCCAGCCGGAAGCGGATCACCAGGGAACCGGGATCGGCCAGGGTGAGCAGGTGGCTGTAGCGGGACTTGACGTCGCCGGGCTCGGCCAGCCGCTCCAGCACGACGCCGTCGAAGGGGGCCGTCACCCGGGTGTAGCCCAGGCGGGTGCGGAGGATCTCCAGCTCCGCCCGGGCCACCTCGAGTTCGGTGCGGGCCTCGGCCACCTCGTCGGTGGAGGCGGCGTTCTGGCGTACCAGCTTTTCCAGTCGCGTGAGGCGCCGCTGCTTCAGGCGCAGATCCGCCTCGGCCTTGCGGATTTCCGATTGCAGCATGCGGGTGTCCAGCTCCATCAGCAGCTGGCCCTTCTTCACCGGGTCGCCCTCGAACCAGGGAAGCTGTTTCAGGCGTCCCTCCTCCTGGTTGTAGACCCTCAGGATGTGTCGGTGCACCAGGGTCCCCGGCCGTTCCAGGGTGAGGGAGACGGGCTTCCGTTCCACGGTGGCGGCCTCCACCACGATGGGCTCAGCGGCTGCGGCCGGGCCGACAAGGGCAAGGAACAGGAGCCACAGAAAGCAGCGGAGAGCATCCGGGGCAGGGGGCTTGGTCGAACGGAAGCCCGACCCACGAGATTGTGCGGCGCCCGGCATCTTCAGTCGTACCGGTAGTGCTTCACCTTGCGCTTGATGTTGCGCTGGTAGCAGATGGCTTCCACCTGCCAGTCGAGCCCCTCCAGCGGGATCTCCGGGTAGCGCTCATTGAGGGCCACCAGCCGCTCGCCCTTCTCGTCCTTGCGGTACTGGCGGAACCAGCGCACCCCTTCCACCATGGCCATGATGTACATGCCGTCCTTGCACACCTCGGAGCGCTCGAGAATGATGATGCACTGGTCGGGAAACTCGGGCTCCATGCTGTCGCCCAGCACCATGAGCGCGAAGGGCTCGTTGTAGCTGCAGTCGTTCATGGACTGCTCGAGGGCTTTTCTCACCTCATCTTCGGTCTGCATCTGCTATCATCCGCTTTCTGCTCGGGGATGGGAAATCCCTGAATTTCAAAGAGTTATTTCACCACGAATTATAGCATGGTTCACCATCACTCGGTGCCGCCGGTGGTCCACAAGAACCGGCGGGACTGGCACAACCTGCGCAGCATGCTGCCCTACTTGTGGGAGTTCCGCGGGCGCGCGCTCTTCGCCCTGGCCTGCCTGGTGCTGGCCAAGGTGGCCAACGTGGGCGTGCCGCTGGCGCTGAAGGAGATCGTGGACGCCCTGGAGAACCGTCCCGGCCAGGTGCTGGTGCTGCCGGTGGCGCTGCTGGCCGGCTACGGCCTGCTCAAGCTCTTCGCCAGCCTCTTCAACGAGCTGCGCGACATCGTCTTCGCCAAGGTGCGCTACCGCGCCATGCGTCGCCTCTCCACCCGGGTGCTGGCCCACCTCCACGAGCTCTCGCTGCGCTTCCACCTGGAACGGAGAACCGGCGCCATCAGCCGCGACCTGGAGCGGGGCACCCGCTCGGTTTCCCAGATCCTCAACTACATGGCTTTCAGCATCCTGCCCATCCTGGTGGAGTTCTCCCTGGTAGGCGGCGTGCTGGTGACGAAGTACGATCCTGTCTTCACCTTCATCACCTTCGGCACCGTGGTGGTCTATGCCCTGGTCACTTTTGCCATCACCGAGTGGCGCATGGACTTCCGTCACCATATGAACCGGCTGGAATCCGAGGCCAACAGCCGCGCCCTGGACAGCCTCATCAACTACGAGACGGTGAAGTACTTCGGCAATGAAAAACTGGAGGTGGAACGTTTCGAC
>JALWGP010000424.1:0-4355 GCA_027038775.1 Sedimenticola sp.
GGCCCTGGCCCAGGCCGACACCAGCTTTGCCATCGGCAGCGGCACCGACGTGGCGGTGGAGAACGCCGACATCACCCTGGCGGGTGACTCCCTGGCCAACGTCACCACCGCCATCGAGATCTCCAGCGCCACCCTGCGCAACATCCGGCAGAATCTCTTCGGCGCCTTCATCTACAACGTCACCGGCATCCCCCTGGCTGCCGGCGTGCTCTATCCCTGGACCGGCTGGCTGCTGGAACCCATGTTCGCCAGCGCCGCCATGGCGCTCTCCTCGGTGACCGTGGTGACCAACGCCAACCGGCTCCGTTTCTTCAAACCCCGGTTTTGATGGGTGTAGGAGGCGCGTCCTCGCGCCGAATAAAAGAGGTTTTGGGATGGGATAATGACTGTTCGCGGCGATGACGCCGCTTCCACGGGAAGTCGCAAGACAAGCAAAGAGGTATCGAAATGTCCGAAATCAAGCTCAAAATCACCGGCATGACCTGCAACCACTGCGTGGCCCACACCAAGAAATCGCTGGAGGCGGTGGCCGGCGTGGAGTCGGCCGAGGTGACCCTGGAGCCCGGCGGCGCCGTGGTGAAGGGCAGTGCCGACGCCGACGCCCTGGTGGCCGCCGTGAAGGAAGCGGGCTACGAGGCCGAGGTGGTACAGTAGACGGGGGTGTGACCGCACCCTCTGCTATACTCGCGCCTTTCCGTTCATGACTCGCAGAGGTATGGATCCATGAACCGTGGCAAGAAGGTGAGGGTGCTCTTCGTCTGCATGGGCAATATCTGCAGATCCCCCACCGCCCAGGGCGTCTTCCGCAAGTTGGTGGAGGAGATGGGACTGGAAGAGGTGGTGGAGGTCGACTCGGCGGGTACCCACGCCTACCACGTGGGCAACCCGCCCGACCTGCGCGCCCAGGAGACCGCACGCAGGCGTGGCCTGGAACTCTCCGACCTGCGCGCCCGCCAGGTGCGCCAGGAGGACTTCGAGCGCTTCGACTACATCCTGGCCATGGACGAGGACAACCACTACAGCCTCAGCCTGATCTGCCCCCTGGAACATCAGGGCAAGCTGAAGCTGCTCATGGAATACGCGGAACACTGGGGCGAGCGGGAGGTGCCCGATCCTTACTATGGGGGCGACCAGGGCTTCGAACGGGTCTTCGACATGGTGGAGGAGGCCTGCCGCGGCCTGCTGGAGGAGATCCGAAGCCGCCACCTGTAGGAGGCCCGCCCCGGGCCAAATTTCGAACGGTTCGCGGCGAGGGCGCCGCTCCTACACCGGGATCCGCGGCAAACCTGTAGGAGGCCCGCCCCGGGCCGAATTTCAAACATTCGCGGCGGGGGCGCCGCTCCTACGCCGGGATCCGCGGCAAACCCGTAGGAGGCCCGCCCCGGGCCGAATTTCGAACATTCGCGGCGGGGGCGCCGCTCCTACGCCGGGATCCGCGGCAAACCTGTAGGAGGCCCGCCCCCGGGCCGAACTCCGAACCATTCGCGGTGGGGGCGCCGCTCCTACTCGTCGGCGGGTTCTTCCTTGCGGGCCGCTGCCTTCTTGCGGGCGACCTTCTTCTTCACGGTCTTCTTTGCGGCCGGGGTCTTCTCCTGCGGGGACTCCGCCGCAGTCTCCCCCGCCACGCTTTCACCACCCGTTGCCCGCTCTGCGGCAACCGCCTTCTTCTTCGCCACCTTCTTGCGCGCGGGGCGCGGGCTCCGGGCAGCGGTGTCGGCGGCCTGCTCCCCGGCCGTCTCTTCGGATCGTGATTCGGCCTTCTCCTGCGCGGGCCGGGGGCGGGCTCCTCCTTCCCGGTGGCGGGGGAGACCGCCGGCGGCTCGGCGGCAGGCTTTGCTTCCGCAGGTGCTGTCTTGTCGTCCCGGGTCGCCTTTTGCGTTTCCACTTTGGCTTCAGGCGCCGGCGGCTCCACGGGCTTGTCCGCCTTGAGGCCGCCCGAGGAGATGGTCCGTTTCACCTTGGGCTGGGGTTCGGCCTGGGCCTTTTCCTGCCCCGGTATTTCGGTGGGGGCGGCTTCGCTGGCTTTCGCCTTTTCCGGGGATTCGCCCGTGCCGGCCTCTGCGCTCCCATTCCGGGCCTCGGCCCTGGCTTGTGCCTGGCGGCCGTTGCCCCGTCCACGCCCGCGCCCGCCCCGGCGCCCGCGGCGGCTGGAACGGCGCCCCTCCGGTTTCGGCTGTTCCCCTTCCTGGGCCGCGCTCTCATCCGTGGTGGTTTCTGCCTTCTTCTGCGGCTGGGTCTTTTTCTTCTGCTGCTGCCCGCGATTCTTCTGGCCGCGTCCCTTGCGCTGTCCGTTCCTCCCGCCCCGCTGGGGCTTTTCCGCTGCGGGCCTGGCTTCCTTCTTCTCCTCTTCTTTCTTCTCCTCCTCCATGGCCGAGGTGAAGATGGAGAAAAGCCGCTTGATGAAGCCGCCCTCCGGCTTGCGCTCCTGCTCCTCCACGGATTGGAGCGGCGGCCGGGGCATCGGCGTGATGTGCTGGACCGCCGGCTGCTCGATGCGCTTGCGCTGCTGCTCCTGGGCGGCAGCCACGGCGGTCTCCGGCTCCTCCACCAGGTTGTAGCTGGGTCCCTCCTCGCGGGGCATGTCCTGGCGCCGGATGCGCTCGATGCTGTAGTGGGGCGTCTCCAGGTGCTTGTTGGGGATGAGTACCACCTGGATGTTGTGGCGCTGCTCGATCTCCAGGATCGGCTGGCGCTTCTCGTTGAGCAGGAAGGTGGCCACCTCCACCGGCAGCTGGGCCTGCACCTTGCCGGTGTTCTCCTTCAGCGCCTCCTCCTCGATGATGCGCAGGATGGAGAGGGAGAGGGATTCCACGTCGCGGATGTGGCCCTGGCCGTTGCAGCGCGGGCAGGCCTGGTGGGCCGACTCGCCCAGCGAGGGGCGCAGCCGCTGGCGCGACATCTCCAGCAGGCCGAAGCGGGAGATACGACCGATCTGCACCCGGGCGCGGTCCTCTTTCATTGCCTCGCGCAAGCGGTTCTCCACCTGGCGCTGGTGCTTGGAGGGGCCCATGTCGATGTAGTCGATGACGAAGAGGCCGCCCATGTCACGCAGCCGGAGCTGGCGGGCGATCTCCTCCGAGGCCTCCAGGTTGGTGGTGAGCGCCGTCTCCTCGATGTCGGCGCCCTTGGTGGCGCGCGCCGAGTTGATGTCGATGGAGGTCAGCGCCTCGGTGTGGTCGATGACGATGGAGCCCCCCGAGGGCAGGCGCACCTCGCGCTGGAAGGCGGTCTCGATCTGGGACTCGATCTGGTAGCGGGAGAAGAGTGGCACCTCGTCCTGGTAGAGCTTGAGCCGGCTCAGGTAGCGGGGCATCACCTGTTCGATGAACTGGCGCGCCTGCTCGTAGACCTCGGGGTTGTCGATGAGGATCTCGGAGATGTCGGCGCGCAGGTAGTCCCGCATGGAGCGGATGATGACGTTGCTCTCCTGGTAGATGAGGAAGGGGGCCTTGCGTTCGGCGGCGGAGGTCTCGATGGCTTTCCATACCTGCAGCAGGTAGTCCAGGTCCCACTGCAGCTCCTCGGCGCTCTTGCCCACCCCGGCGGTGCGCACGATGAGTCCCATGCCCTCGGGCACCTCCAGCTGGCTCATGGCCTGCTTCAGCTCCTGCCGCTCCTGGCCCTCGATGCGACGGGAGACGCCGCCCGCCCTGGGGTTGTTGGGCATCAGCACCAGGTAGCGGCCGGCCAGGGAGATGAAGGTGGTGAGAGCCGCGCCCTTGTTGCCGCGCTCCTCCTTCTCCACCTGCACCACGATCTCCTGGCCCTCGCGCAGCGCCTCGCTGATACTGGGGCGCTTGTTCGCTTCCAGGGCCTTGGGGTCGAAGCAGCTGCGCGCCACCTCCTTGAGCGGCAGGAAGCCGTGGCGCTCGGCGCCGTAGTCGACGAAGGCGGCTTCGAGGCTGGGTTCGACGCGGGTGATGCGTCCCTTGTAGATGTTGGCCTTCTTGCGTTCCCGGCCGGGGCTCTCGATGTCGAGGTTGAACAGTTTCTGGCCGTCCACGATGGCCACGCGCAACTCCTCCGGCTGAGTTGCGTTGATCAGCATTCTCTTCATGTTGTTCGTTGTCCTGTGCCGAGCGGCACAGATTGCGGCGGGGGGCGACTCCCCGGCTGGCGAGGCGGACTGTGGCGCTTGCCGCGCGGTTGCGGTCTGCGCGTCCGGAAGTGTGACCGTGGACGGCGCGCGCGGAGCCTGTGTGGCAAATGGCCCGTGTCAGCAGTGGCCTTGCAGCCTGGATTCTTTGTCCCGCAGGCTCCGCCGTCGGCGCGAACGCGGGCGGAGGCAATCTGCGTCACTCAATAAAACCTATCCATGTGGCCGTCGCAGGGTATCGGGACGGCCCCTCGTGTTC
>JALWGP010000424.1:4365-6194 GCA_027038775.1 Sedimenticola sp.
TCCCCGGGGAAATCGTCGTGCCACGCTGTCGGCGGTTGTGGAACTGGCGTCAAGAGTGTGGCGGGAGGACCGGCCTTGCATCTTGCTGGCACCCGGCCACCGATGATCTCGGGCAGGGTACCGGAAAACCTGTAAGCGGAAGAACCGGGCGCCGGTTCCTCCGACTGGGGAAATATACCAAAAATCAAAAACATATCAAGCTCTCCGCGAGCTGCTCCCCGGGTGATGCTCCATCATATTCGCGTAACTCATTGAAAAAGTGAAAAACGGCGCCATCTGGCAGGGAACCCGAGCGTCGGCGGCGGGGCCGGGTATAATTCGAAATTTGCCGGAACGGGGCGGTATGAGCCGAAAGACGGGTGGCGTGCGCTACCTCACCGTGGACGAGCGGGGCGAAGGCCAGCGCATCGACAACTTTCTCCTGCGCGAACTCAAGGGCGTGCCGCGGGCGCTCGTCTACCGCCTGCTGCGCCGCGGCGAGGTGCGGGTCAACAAGGGGCGTGCGAAGGCCGGTCGGCGGCTGGCCGAGGGCGACGTGGTGCGCATCCCGCCGCTGCGGCTCGAGGAGGCGGCAGCGCCCGGGAAACCATCCCGAAAGGCCGTGGAGGAGGTCGAGGATTCGATTCTCCACGAAGACAACCTCCTGCTGGTCCTGAACAAGCCTTCCGGCCTCGCCGTGCACGGCGGCAGCGGCCTCTCCTTCGGGGTCATCGAACTGCTGCGCGCGGCGCGGCCGGGAGAGAAGGCGCTGGAGCTGGCTCACCGGCTGGACCGTGACACCTCCGGCTGCCTGATGCTGGCACGCAGGCGCAGCGCCCTGCGCACTCTCCACCAGCTGCAGCGGGAAGGAAAGATCCGCAAGCGCTACCTCGCCCTGCTCCACGGCCGCTGGGAAGGGGAGCGGGCCAGCGTGAAGGCGCCGCTGAAGAAGAACCTGCTGCGCGGCGGCGAGCGCATGGTCACCGTCTCGGCGGAGGGCAAGCCGGCCCGCACCGAGTTCCGGGTGGTGCGCCGCTTTCGCGAGGCCACCCTGGTGGAGGCGACCCTGGGAACCGGGCGCACCCACCAGATCCGGGTGCACGCCGCCCACCTGGGTACGCCCATCCTGGGGGATCCCAAGTACGGCGACGAGGCGGCCAACCGCCGTTTCCGGGAGCTGGGGCTGAGGCGCCTCTTCCTGCACGCCTCCAGCCTCCTGGTTCCCTGGCCCGGCCGTGACGAACCTTACCGCTTCGAGGCACCCCTGCCGCCGGAGCTGGAACAGCTGCTGGAAAGACTGGATGACTGAGCTGATCGTATTCGACTGGGACGGTACCCTCATGGACTCCGAGGGGCGCATCGTCGCCTGCCTGCAGCAGGCGGCACGCGACCTGGGCCACGAGGTGCCCCCGCCCGGGCAGGCGAGGGAGGTGATCGGCCTGGGGCTGCACCAGGCGGTGGCCCGGCTCTTTCCCGAGGCGGACGAGGCGGAGGTGCAGCGGCTGTCCGACGCCTACCGCCGCCACTTCCTGGGCGACGAGCTGGCCCACTCCGAGCTCTTCCCCGGCGCTCGCGAGCTCCTGGAGGAGCTGGCGGAGGCGGGCTACCTGCTGGCGGTGGCCACCGGCAAGAGCCGGCGCGGGCTAGAGAAGGAGTTCGAGCTCACCGGCCTTGGGGGGCTCTTCCACGTTACCCGTTGCGCCGACGAGACCTTCTCCAAGCCCCACCCGCAGATGCTGTTGGAGATCCTCGACTTCACCGGCCGGGAGCCGGGGGCGGCGCTGGTGGTGGGGGACACCGAGTTCGACATGCAGATGGCGGCCAACGCCCGGGTGCCCGCAGTGGGGGTC
>JALWGP010000425.1:0-1128 GCA_027038775.1 Sedimenticola sp.
TTCCTGGGCGGCCTGCTGCTCTTCAGCCTGGGGGGCAAGAAAGCGGTGCGCTACCTGCTGCCCATCCTGCCCGCCGCCGCCCTGCTCACGGCCTGGTATTTCCGCGAGCTGGCCCGGCGGGGCAGGGCGGGGTGGGGCGCCCTGGCAGCAGGTGGCCTGGTCACCCTCATCGCCGGCGGCCTGGCGGTGGCCCTGCTGCTGGGGCTGCAGAACCCGGAAGCGGGTGCCCGCGTGCTGCTGGAGGGGCGCAACCCCACGGACCGGGTGATCCTCGGCATCTTCTGGGAGATGATCACCACGCACGGGGCCGTCTCGGCGCTGGTGGCCCTGGCAACCCTGGCGGTGGCGCTATACGCCCTGGTGGCGCTCCAGCGGGCCAGACTCCAGCGGGCCATCCTGGGCTACGCAGCCTTCGCCTGGATCCTCCTGGGCACCTATTTCCATGCCCTGCTGCCGGTGCAGGCGGAGCTGCTGAGCCCGCGGCCGGCAGCGGAATACATCCGCAGCCAGGTAGGCACCGGACGGCCGTTGCTCGGTGGCGGTGACGCCTGGCTGCGGGCCATGCACTGGTACCTGAAACGGAATTTTCTCCGGCTTGCCCCCCAGGAGCTGTTGGAGGGACTGGAAGAACGGCCGGAAGCGGCGGTCTTCATCATGCACAAGCGGCCCCTGCCCGCCGGCACGGGGGAGGGCCGTCACCGCTGCGAGTGGAAAAACCCCAAGATGACCATCACCTTCTTCTTTCCCGCGGGGGTGGAACCGTCGGCGCCCTGTCCCGATCCCTTATAATCGTCGGATTCCCCGTAGCACCCCGACTGATACCGATCCCGTGACCCACGACACCGAAACCCGCCTGCGCCGACTCCTCGGGGAGCGCATTCTCCTCCTCGACGGCGCCATGGGCACCATGATCCAGCGCCACCAGCTCACCGAGGAGGACTACCGGGGAGCGCGTTTTGCCGACTGGCCCAGCGACCTCAAGGGCAACAACGACCTGCTCTGCCTTACCCGGCCGCAGATCATCCGCGGCATCCACGAGGCCTACCTGGAGGCGGGCGCCGACATCCTGGAGACCAACAGCTTCAACGCCACCCGCGTCTCCATGGCCGACTACGGCATGGAAGATCT
>JALWGP010000425.1:1138-6177 GCA_027038775.1 Sedimenticola sp.
GACCAATACAGCACGCCGGAGAAGCCGCGCTTCGTCGCCGGGGTGCTGGGCCCCACCAGCAAGACCCTCTCCATCTCCCCGGACGTCAACGATCCCGGCTTTCGCGCCATCACCTTCGAGGCGCTGGCGGAGGACTACCGCGAGGCGGCCCGTGGTCTCATCGAGGGCGGTGCCGACATCATCCTCATCGAGACCATCTTCGACACCCTCAACGCCAAGGCGGCCGTCTTCGCGGTGCAGGACGTTTTCGCCGAGCTGGGCCGGCGCCTGCCCATCATGATCTCGGGCACCATCACCGACCAGTCGGGGCGCACCCTCTCCGGCCAGGTCACCGAGGCCTTCTACAACAGCCTGCGCCACGCCGAGCCCCTCTCCATCGGCCTCAACTGCGCCCTCGGACCGGACCTGCTGCGCCAGTACGTGGAGGAGCTGTCGCGCGTGAGCGAGACCTTTGTCTCGGCCCACCCCAATGCCGGCCTGCCCAACGAGTTCGGTGAGTACGACCTGGGGCCCGAGGCCATGGCTAGGGCGGTGGACGAATGGGCCGCCTCGGGCTTCATCAACATCGTGGGCGGCTGCTGCGGCTCCACCCCCGACCACATCGCCGCCATCGCGGAAAGCGTGAAGGACAAGCCGCCGCGCCGGCTGCCGGAGATCGAGCCCGCCTGTCGCCTGGCCGGGCTGGAGCCGCTCAACATCACCAAGGATTCCCTCTTCGTCAACGTGGGCGAGCGGGCCAACGTCACCGGCTCGGCCAAATTCAAGCGGCTGATCCTCAACGAGGAGTACGAGGAGGCCCTGGAGGTGTGCCGCACCCAGGTGGAGAACGGCGCCCAGGTGGTGGACGTCAACATGGACGAGGCGATGCTCGACGGCAAGGCGGCCATGATACGCTTCCTCAACCTCTGCGCCGCCGAGCCGGAGATCGCCAAGGTGCCCTTCATGATCGACTCCTCCAAGTGGGAGATCATCGAGGCGGGCTTGCAGTGCGTGCAGGGCAAGGCCATCGTCAACTCCATCTCCCTCAAGGAGGGGGAGGAGAAGTTCCGCCAGCAGGCGCGCCTCTGCCGCCGCTACGGCGCGGCGGTGATCGTCATGGCCTTCGACGAAGCCGGCCAGGCCGACACCTACCCGCGCAAGATCGAGATCTGCCAGCGCGCCTACCGCATCCTCACCGAAGAAGAAGGCTTCCCCGCCGAGGACATCATCTTCGACCCCAACATCTTCGCCGTGGCCACCGGCATCCCCGAGCACAACAACTACGCGGTGGACTTCATCGAGGCCACCCGCTGGATCAAGCAGAACCTGCCCCACGCCCTGGTCTCGGGAGGGGTCTCCAACGTCTCCTTCTCCTTCCGCGGCAACAACCCGGTGCGCGAGGCGATCCACGCCGTCTTTCTCTACCACGCCATCCGGGCGGGGATGGACATGGGGATCGTCAACGCCGGCCAGCTGGTGGTCTACGACGAGGTGCCCGAGGAGCTGCGCAAGGCGGTGGAGGACGTGATCCTCAACCGCGACCCCGAGGCCGGCGACCGCCTGGTGGAGCTGGCCCCCAAATACGCCGGCAGCGGCGCCGTCGAGGAGAAGAAAGAGGACCTGGCGTGGCGCGAATGGCCGGTGGAGAAGCGGCTGGCCCACGCCCTGCTCAAGGGGATCACCGAGTTCATCGAGGAAGACACCCTGGAGGCGCTGGAGAAGCTGGGCCGCCCCATCCAGGTGATCGAGGGGCCGCTCATGGACGGCATGAACCAGGTGGGCGACCTCTTCGGCGCCGGCAAGATGTTCCTGCCCCAGGTGGTCAAGTCGGCGCGGGTGATGAAGCAGGCGGTGGCGGTGCTGGAGCCCTACCTGGAGGCGGAAAAGGCCGAGTGCCCCTCCGAGAACGCCGGGCGCATCCTCATGGCCACGGTGAAGGGGGACGTGCACGACATCGGCAAGAACATCGTCGGCATCGTCCTCCAGTGCAACAGCTACGAGGTGGTGGACCTGGGCGTCATGGTCCCCGCCGACAAGATTCTCGAGACGGCACGGGAAAAAGAGGTGGACCTCATCGGCCTGTCGGGCCTCATCACCCCCTCCCTGGACGAGATGGTCCACGTGGCGAAAGAGATGAAGCGCCAGGGCTTCACCATCCCCCTGATGATCGGTGGCGCCACCACCTCCAAGGCCCACACGGCGGTGAAGATCGAACCCGAGTACGAGCACGGCGTGGTCTACGTGCCCGACGCCTCCCGTGCCGTGGGAGTGGCCAGCGCCCTGCTCTCCGAGGAACAGAAGCCCGCTTTCCTGCGCGAACTCACCGAGGAGTACGAGGCGGTGCGCCGGGGTCGCAGCCAGCGCAGCGCGGCGCGGGATCTCGCCACCCTGGAGGAGGCACGGGCCAACCGGGTTCCCGTGGACTGGGCGGACTGGTCCCCCATTGAGCCTCACGCGAAGGAGAAGGTCCCCGAGGGCGCGCGCCTCGTCCGCAAGGGCGCCGGGGTGCTGGCGGTCTACGACGACATCCCCCTGGAAGCGCTGGTGCCCTACATCGACTGGACCTTCTTCTTCCACGCCTGGCAGCTCAAGGGGCGCTATCCGAAGATTCTGGACGACCCGGAGAAGGGCGAGGAGGCGCGCAAGCTCTTCGACGACGCCCAGGCCATGCTGAAGAGAATCATCGAAGAGAAGTGGCTGCGCGCCCGCGCCGTGGTGGGCCTCTTCCCCGCCAACGCTTCCGGAGACGACATCCTCGTGTACGAGGATCCCGAGCGCAGGAAGGTGCTCACCACCTTCCACATGCTGCGCAAGCAGGGCCGGCAGCCCGAGGGCAAGTGGAACCAGTGCCTGGCCGACTTCATCGCACCGAAGGAGAGCGGCATCGGCGACTGGATCGGCGGCTTCGCCTGCACCGCGGGGGAGGGCATCGACGAGAAGATCGCCGAATTCGAGAAGGAGCACGACGACTACTCGAGCCTCCTGCTCAAGGCCCTGGCCGATCGCCTGGCCGAGGCCCTGGCCGAGTGGCTCCACGAGCGGGTGCGCAAGGAGCTGTGGGGCTATGCAAGCGAGGAAGCGCTCACCAACGAGGAACTCGTCGCCGAGCAGTACCAGGGCATCCGCCCCGCCATGGGCTACCCTGCCAGCCCCGACCACACCGAGAAGGACCTGCTCTGGGCGCTGCTCGACGCCGAGAAGCACACCGGCATCTGGCTCACCGAGTCGAAGGCCATGGTGCCCACGGCGGCGGTGAGCGGTCTCTACTTCGCTCACCCCGAAGCCCACTATTTCGCCGTGGGGCGGGTGGGGAAGGACCAGATCGAGGACTATGCCCGGCGCAAGGGCATGACCGTGGAAGAGGTGGAGAAATGGCTCGGGCAGAACCTGGCCTACGAACCGGAAAAGCCGTAGCAAAGGGTCCGTCCCGGGAACAGGTACGGCGCATGCGAACGGACGCTGGCCGTCCGGCTGCTGGGTGAATGAACCGACCAGGCCGCGGAGTGGAGGCGCCATGACCGAGACCGATCCCGTCGAACTGCAGCGGCAGGCGCGCGCCCTGCGCGACCGTCACCGCACCCTCCTGCTGGCCACGGCCGACGGGGAGGGCCACCCCGAGATCAGCTACGCGCCCTACCTGCTGGACGAGGAGGAGTGCTTCTGCATCTACCTGAGTGAACTGGCGGCCCACACCCGCAACCTGCTGGCCCGTCCCCGGGCCGGCGTCCTCTTCATCCAGCCCGAGGAAGAGGCGCGCAACCCCTTCGCCCGGGAGCGGCTGGTGCTGCACTGCCGGGCAGAAGAGCTGGCGGGGGAAGGGAGGGAGACCCTCCTCGATCGCATGGAACGGGCCTTCGGAGAGACCGTCTCCCTGCTACGCAGCCTGCCGGACTTCCACCTCTTCCGGCTGCGGGTGGAAACGGGAAGCTACGTGCAGGGCTTCGGCCGGGCCTGGTCCCTGAAGGGAAACCGGCTGGAGATCCTGGAGTTACGCCGCGGATGAGACAACCAGCCCCTGTTCCTCCGCCAGGACCAGGATCTCTTCGAAGAGATCCTTGAGCTCCTCCTGTCCCTTGCGCGGCAGGCCACGGCCAAAGTCACGGATGCGATTGGCCAGGTCGGTGTCACCGAACTTGCGGGCCACCAGGGGATAGAGCCGCTCGCAGAGGCTGTCCAGCTCCAGGGCGGCCATCACGCCGGGTGACTCCACGTAGGCCCGGGCTTTCGGAACGAACTGGTCGAACAATGCCTGTGCATCTTCCGCAAGCATGGTCTTCTCCTTTCGCTTCGAACACCTGGATCCAACACCGCCGGCGCGGGCGGCAACTATTGATAACCCCCAAGGGGGGTGCCATGTTATAAAAACCGGGTCCAACAACCAAGAGGAAAGAGGTATGGCGATTTCATGGGTACTGGCTGCCGACAGCAGTCGCGCGAAGATCCTGCGGGCCGACAACCGGGTGGGTCCCCTGGTGCCCATCGAGGAGCTGGAACACCCCGAAAGCCGCATGAAGGACACCGAGCTCTACTCCGACGAGCCCGGCCGTACCTTCGACTCCGGCGGCAAGGGGCGCCACGTGATGGAGAACGAGGTGGACGCCAAGAAGGAGGAGTCCATCCGCTTCGCCCGGGCCCTGTGCGACAAGCTGCGCCAAGCCGCCACCGAGAAGTCCTTCGACAAGCTCTACATCCTGGCCGCGCCCGCCTTCCTCGGTGAATTGCGCGAGTGTCTCGACGACAACGTGAAATCGCTGGTGGCCGGAGAAGTGCCCAAGGACGTGGTGAAACAGACCCCGGAAGAGATCCGCGACAAGCTCCCCGACTTCCTGTGAACCCTCCGGCGGCCGGGGCTTCTCCGGCCGCCACCTCCGACCCCTTCGTGAACCCCGCCCGCCTCCATCGTGCGCTCCGCCTGCTCAGCGGCAGCCCGGACGACTGCAGGGCAAGGGCCGCCGGGGAGCGGCGGGAGGACGGGCTCCGGGTGGGCGAGCAGGGGCCACGCCCCGTCCGGCGCGTCCCCGCCCGGGAACTGGAGCGCCTGCTCGGCGGTGAAACCGACC
>JALWGP010000426.1 GCA_027038775.1 Sedimenticola sp.
GTGCAGCCCCAGCTCCTTCGCCAGGGCCTCCACGGTGCCGTCGTCCTTCATGCCGAGGATACGGCGCGAAAGGTTGATGTTCTCGCGCACCGTGAGATAGGGCAGCAGGCCGCCGGTCTGCATCACGTAGCCCAGGTGGCGCCGGCGCAGGGCCGCCAGGCGGTTCTGCCGGCGCCGCTTCCAGGCACGGGCGATGTCGTGCTCCCCGCCACCGGCATTGAACTCGAAGTGCTCGCTGGAGGTGGGCTGGAGGACGAAAGCCAGCATGTCCAGCAGGGTGGACTTGCCGCAGCCGCTCTCGCCGATGAGGGCGATCTTCTCCCCGGGCGAGATGCGCAGGGAGGGCACCCGCAGGCGGAAGCTGTAGCCCTCGCTGGCGCGGGTCTTCACCACCTCCTTGAGCTCGTAGATGGGCCGCTCCGCCGACGCGGTTTCAGCCTGCACCCTCTCCTTCACCATCAGGGCAGCATGTCCAGCGCCAGGGGGAAGACCGAGTCGCCGTCCACGGGACCGCCGTCCAGGCTGATCCACAGGTCGGTGTTGTCGTGCAGGGCCCGGTAGTAGGCGATCTTCTCCTCCAGCCCGCGCAGGAACTCGATCTGCCGCCGCGCCGGCCAGTTGTGCCAGTCCTCCAGGGAGAGGTTCATCACCTCGCCCTTGTAGGGCAGCCCCTCGATGTAGTCACCGATGAGGCCCATGTCGGCCAGGCTGCTTCCCTCCCCCGCCGTGGTGGCGGTGGTGCGGCCCAGCCGCTCGGGATCGCGGGAGACGGTGGCCGCCAGGCTCTTCAGCTCGTCGAGAAAGTTCTGCGGCGAGAGCAGCCCCTCTTCCGCTCGCGCCAGCACCTGGCGCAGCACGTCGTGCAGGTCCGAGAGCTGGTCGCGGGTGAGCAGCACCCGCACCTCCACGGTGCGGCGGGCGGGATCGGCGGGGTCGCGGTCCACCATCCAGGCGTCAAAGACGCGGGGAATGCCCCCCTGCCCCTTCTGCAGGTACTGCATGCGCAGGGCATAGCCCAGCTTCGCCACCTTGGTCTGGAGCTCCGCCAGCTGTGGCGTGGGCGGGGGCACCTCCTCCGGCGCCGGCTCCTTCTCCCCCTGCGCCACCAGCCGCACCAGCTGCTGCGACAGGGCGTCCACCACCTGGCCGAACTCCGCCACGTCCCCCGTGGGCACGCCGTAGTAGAGGCTGCCGATGCCGGGATAGTCGGAAAGCCTGCGGTACTGGGCCGCCGCCCGCTCGTGGTCGGCCATCTCCGAGGGAGTGAGCAGGTGCAGCACGAAGAGGGCCACGCCGTTGTCCAGCGCGAGCTGGCGCAGGGCCTCGGTGCTGAGGCCGGTGCTGGCCAGCGGGTCGTCGCCCTCGCGCGCCCCGGCATCGGTGACCAGCACCACGAAACGGGCCTCGTGCCCGGACCAGTCCATGCCCTCGATGGCCTCGCGCATGCCGGCGTAGGCGTCCTCGCGGAAATCGCGGCTGGAGACGGTGGCCGCCTTCAGTTCGGCCACCTTCTGGAGAAAGATGCCGGGGTTGGCGCCCTCCTCCAGGGTGACATAGGTGCGCGCCACGAAATCGAGGCCCGGCACCGCACCCACGTTGTCGCGGAAGGCCACCAGGCCGAAGCTCACCTTGCCCAGCTGGCCGCTGTCACCGAGCTGGTCGTAGATCTTGTTCACCGCCTGGCGGGTGCGCTCGATGTACTCGTCCATGGAGAGGCTGGCGTCGATGACGAAGACGATGCCGGCGCTGTACTCCGCTTCCGCCGGATCGTCGGCCGCGGCCGGTCCCGACGGCGGCTCCTGCGCCTCCACCAGGGGGACGCTGGCGATCTTGAGCAGGCGTGCCTTCTCGCTGCCCAGCCAGGTCTCGCGGTAGTCGAGGATGGGCACCAGGTAGAAATCCTCACGGATGTCCACGTAGCCCTCGGGCTGCATGGCGATGACGGGCGACCCCGGCTCCAGCTCGCCGGAAACCGCCTGTTCATAGAGCCGGCGCCAGGCGGCGGCTC
>JALWGP010000427.1 GCA_027038775.1 Sedimenticola sp.
AGCTGATCGAAAAGCTGGTGGCCGTCAACCGCGTGGCCAAGGTGGTCAAGGGCGGACGCCAGTTCGGTTTCTCCGCCCTGGTCGTGGTGGGGGACGGCGACGGCAGGGTGGGGTACGGCATGGGCAAGGCGAAGGAGGTTCCCATCGCCATCCAGAAGGCCATGGAGACCGCCAAGCGCAACATGCAGACCATCAAGCTGGCCGGCGGTACCCTGCAGTATCCCATCATCGGCAAGCACGGCGCGGCCAAGGTCTACATGCAACCCGCCTCCGAGGGTACCGGCATCATCGCCGGCGGCGCCATGCGCGCCATCTTCGAGGCCGTGGGCGTGCACAACGTGCTGGCCAAGTGCATCGGCTCCAACAACCCCATCAACGTCGTGCGCGCCACCATGAACGGCCTGGTGCAGATGGCCAGCCCGGAAGAGGTGGCGGCCAAGCGCGGCAAGACTGTGGAAGAGATTACGGAGTAGGACCGTGGCGGACAAGAAGATGATGAAGGTGAAGCTGGTGCGCAGCATGAACGGCCGGCTCAAGAGTCACAAGGCCTGCGTGCGCGGCCTGGGGTTGCGTCGCATGCACCAGGTGGTGGAGGTGGAGGACACCCCTGCGACCCGCGGCATGCTGAACAAGGTCTCCTACATGGTACAGCTGGTGGAGGAAGCTTAAGATGCGCCTGAACACGCTCAAGCCGGCCGCCGGCAGCAAGAAAGATCGCAAGCGCGTGGGCCGCGGCATCGGCAGCGGCCTGGGCAAGACCGCGGGTCGCGGCCACAAGGGTCAGAAGTCCCGTTCCGGTGGTTTCCACAAGGTCGGCTTCGAGGGCGGCCAGATGCCGCTCCAGCGCCGCCTGCCCAAGGTGGGCTTCCGCTCGCGCAAGGCCAAGTACACCGCCGAGGTGCGCCTGCATGAGCTGGACAAGGTGGGCGCCGAGGTGATCGACATGAACGTCCTTTACGAGGCGGACATCCTGCCGCGCACCATGAAGCGCGCCAAGGTGATCCTCTCCGGCGAGATCACCCGCGCGGTGACCCTCAAGGGAATCGGCGCCACCAAGGGCGCCCGCGCCGCCATCGAGGCGGCCGGCGGCAAGGTGGAGGACTGATCCGCCCATGGCCCTCAACCCCTCGGCGGCCAGTGGTATCCAGCTTGGACAGCTGAAGGAGCTGCGTCAGCGCTTCCTGTTCCTGCTGGGTGCGCTGGTGGTGTTCCGCATCGGCACCTATATCCCCGTCCCCGGGGTGAACCCGGCTGCGCTGGCGGCGCTCTTCGACCAGCAGCAGGGCACCATCCTGGGCATGTTCAACATGTTCTCGGGCGGGGCGCTGGAGCGGGCTTCCATCTTCGCCCTGGGGATCATGCCCTACATCTCGGCCTCCATCATCGTGCAGCTGATGACGGCGGTGATTCCCAAGCTGGAGCAGCTGAAGAAGGAGGGCGAGGCCGGCCGGCGCAAGATCACCCAGTACACCCGCTATGGCACCGTGGTGCTGGCCACCTTCCAGGCGGTGGGGATCTCGGTGGCGCTGCAGTCCCAGTCGGCCGGAGGCATGTCGATGGTGATGAACCCCGGCATGGGCTTCGTCTTCACCGCGGCCGTCTCCCTGGTCACCGGTACCATGTTCCTCATGTGGCTGGGCGAGCAGATCACCGAGCGGGGGCTGGGCAACGGCATCTCCATGATCATCTTCGCCGGCATCGTGGCGGGCCTGCCCGCCGCCTTCGGATCCGTGGCGGAGCTGGTGCGCAACGGCGAGATGAACGCCCTGTTCGCCCTCTTCCTGTTGCTGCTGGCGGTGGCGGTGACCGCTTTCGTGGTTTTCGTGGAACGGGGGCAGCGCCGCATCACCATCAACTACGCGAAGCGGCAGCAGGGACGGCGGCTGCTGGCGGCGCAGAGCAGCTTCCTGCCGCTGAAGCTGAACATGGCGGGGGTCATCCCGCCCATCTTCGCCTCCAGCATCATCCTGTTCCCCACCACCCTGGCCTCCTGGGCGGGGAACACGCCCAACATGCGCTGGCTGCAGGACATCGTCGCCAAGCTGTCGCCGGGTGAGCCGGTCTACGTGGCGCTCTATGCAGGGGCCATCATCTTCTTCTGCTTCTTCTACACCGCGCTGGTGTTCAACGCGCGGGAGACGGCGGACAATCTCAAGCGTTCCGGGGCCTTTATCCCCGGGATCCGCCCCGGGGAGCAGACGGCGCGCTACATCGACGGGGTGATGACCCGTCTGACACTGGCGGGGGCCATCTACATCACCGCGGTGTGCCTGCTGCCGGAATTTCTCATCGTCGGCTGGAACGTGCCCTTCTATTTCGGTGGCACCTCCCTGCTGATCGTGGTGGTGGTGATCATGGATTTCATCGCCCAGGTGCAGTCCCACCTGATGTCGCACCAGTACGAGGGGCTGATGAAGAAGGCAAATCTCAAGGGGCAGGGTGGCAGGGGCCTCATCGGCTGACCGCCTCCGGCCAGGGCAAACCAGGTAGAGAATCATGAAAGTACGAGCTTCGGTCAAGAAAATGTGCCGCAACTGCAAGATCATCAAACGCAAGGGCGTGGTCCGCGTGATCTGCAAGGAGCCCAGGCACAAGCAACGGCAGGGCTGATCGCCCGCCGGTGAAACGGTATTGAAAGGTTTGAAATGACTGGCTATAATTCCGCGTTTCCTCGCGGCGATCGTGCCAGCAGTTGAGCATCAGGAGAATACAGGATGGCCCGCATAGCAGGCGTGAATATCCCGGACCGCAAGCACGCGGTCATCGCACTGACTTCGATCTACGGCATCGGCCGCTCGCGCGCGGCCAAGATCTGCGAGGCGGCAGGCGTTCCCCAGGACCGCAAGGTGATGGAGCTGAGCGAGGAAGAGGTGGATCGCCTGCGCGCCGAGGTGGCCAAGTACACCGTCGAGGGCGACCTGCGGCGGGAGATCTCCATGAACATCAAGCGCCTGATGGACCTGGGCTGCAACCGGGGCATCCGCCACCGCCGCGGCCTGCCGGTTCGCGGACAGCGCACCAAGACCAACGCGCGCACCCGCAAGGGCCCGCGCCGTCCCATCAAGCGTTAACCGCAGTTGATCAGAGAACATAGGTAGAGGCATGGCCAAGACCACCACCCGCACCAAGAAGAAGGTCAAGAAGACCGTGACCGATGGGATCGCGCATATCCATGCGTCGTTCAACAACACCATCATCACCATCACCGACCGCCAGGGCAATGCCTTGTGCTGGGCCACTTCCGGCGGTTCCGGCTTCCGTGGCTCGCGCAAGAGCACGCCCTTCGCCGCCCAGGTGGCCGCGGACCGTGCCGGTCAGATGGCCAAGGAGTACGGCGTGAAGAATCTGGACGTGAACGTCAAGGGTCCCGGCCCCGGCCGTGACTCCGCCGTGCGGGCGCTGAACAACGCCGGCTTCAAGATCCTCAGTATCACCGATGTGACGCCCATCCCGCACAACGGTTGCCGTCCTCCCAAAAAACGTCGCGTATAACACTGGAGTTAGAAGACCATGGCCAGGTATCTCGGACCGAAATGCAAGCTGATGCGCCGCGAGGGTACGGATCTGTACCTCAAGAGCCGCGTGCGCTCCGTCGACTCCAAGTGCAAGATGGACAAGCTGCCGGGGCAGACCCAGGAGCGTCGCCGCCGTCTCTCCGACTACGGCGTGCAGCTGCGCGAGAAACAGAAGGTGCGTCGCCTCTACGGTGTGTTGGAGAAGCAGTTCCGCAACTACTACGCCGAGGCGGACCGCCAGAAGGGCCCCACTGGTGAGAACCTGCTGCAGCTGCTCGAGCGCCGTCTCGACAACGTGGTCTACCGCATGGGTTTCGGCTCCACCCGCAACGAGGCACGCCAGCTGGTGAGCCACAAGGCCATCGAGGTGAACGGCAAGGTGGTGAACATCCCCTCCTACCTGGTGAAGCCGGAGGATGTGATCACCGTGCGCGAGAAGGCGCGCAAGCAGGTGCGCATCCAGAACGCCCTGGCGCTGGCCGAGCAGTACGGCTTCCCCGACTGGGTGGAGGTGGACGTGAAGGGTATGAGCGGCACCTTCAAGCGCATTCCCGAGCGCGCCGATCTGCCTGCCGAGATCAACGAGCAGCTCATCGTCGAGCTCTATTCCAAGTAAGTTCAGGAAGGTACAGTTCATGACGGACGCCGTCACAGAATTCCTCAAGCCCCGCATCGTCAACGTCGAGAAGCTCAACGGGCACCGCTCGAAGGTCTCTCTCGAGCCCCTGGAGCGCGGCTTCGGCCACACCCTGGGCAACGCCCTGCGCCGCATCCTGCTCTCCTCCATGCCCGGCTGCGCCATCGTCGACGCCGAGATCGAAGGCGTGTTGCATGAGTACAGCGGCATCGAGGGGGTACAGGAGGACGTGCTGGAGATCCTCCTCAACCTGAAGGGGGTCGCCATCATCATGGAGGACCGCGACGAGGCGGAACTGACCCTCGACGTGAAGGGGCCTGCCGTGGTCACCGCCGGTGACATCCAGCTCACCCACGGGGTGGAGGTGGTCAACGGCGACCACGTCATTGCCCACCTCACCGACAAGGGCGCCCTGAAGATGAAGCTCCGGGTGCGCCGCGGCCGCGGCTACGAGTCGGCCGCCGCCCGTGAGAGCGCTGCCGGCGAGGACCGTCCCATCGGCCACCTGCAGCTGGACGCCTCCTTCAGCCCGGTGCGCCGCGTCGCCTACAGCGTGGAGGCGGCCCGCGTGGAACAGCGCACCGATCTCGATCGCCTGGTCATCGACATCGAGACCAACGGCACCATCGACCCGGAAGACGCCATCCGCCGCGCGGCCACCATCCTGCAGCAGCAGCTGGAGACCTTCGTCTACCTGGAGGAGACCGCGCCCGAGGCGGAGCCTGCGGCACAGCCCGAGGCGCCGGCCATCGATCCCATCCTGCTGCGGCCGGTGGACGACCTGGAGCTCACCGTGCGCTCGGCCAACTGCCTCAAGGCGGAGAACATCTTCCTCATCGGCGATCTCATCCAGCGTACCGAGGTGGAGCTGCTCAAGACACCCAACCTGGGCAAGAAGTCGCTCAACGAGATCAAGGACGTGCTGGCCACCCGCGGCCTCTCCCTGGGCGTGCGCTTGGAGAACTGGCCGCCGGAGAACATCCAGGAACTGGTGGCGAAGTAATCGCCTTTTGTTGAACCCGAAACCCATTCAGGAAGTCGACCCATGCGTCATCGCAAAGCCGGACGGCAATTGAACCGAAACAGCGCGCATCGCAAGGCGATGTTCCGCAACATGGCAGCCTCGCTCATCGAGCACGAGCTGATCAAGACCACCCTGCCCAAGGCCAAGGAGCTGCGGCGGGTGGCCGAGCCGCTGATCACCCTGGCCAAGGAGGACAGCGTGGCCCGCCGCCGCCTGGCCTTCGCCCGCCTGCGCAACGAGGCAGCCGTGGGCAAGCTCTTCAGCGAGCTGGGCCCCCGCTACCAGGACCGCCCCGGCGGCTACCTGCGAATCCTCAAGTGCGGCTACCGTCCCGGCGACAAGGCCCCCATGGCCTACGTGGAGCTGGTGGACCGTCCGGTGAGCGAGGATACCGAGGAGGTCTTCGAGGATTGATCGAGGCCCTCCTTCCCCGCCCCATCGAAAGCCGGGTCAGCACCCGGCTTTTTGCTGTCTGCGGGGTGCCGATGGGGGTTCGGTCGGCAGGGGGCCGGTCATGAAGCCTGCCCCGACGGCCTGGTTCTTCACCGATTTCGGCACCGAGGGCCCCTACCTCGCCCTCATGGAGAGCGCGTTGTTGGCGCACTGCCCCGGGGCCCGGATGGTCAACCTGATGGCCGACGCCCCCGCCTTCGCACCGCGGCCCGCTGCCCGGCTCCTCGCGGCCCTGCTGCCCTGGTTGCCGGAGGACGCGCTGGTGGTCGGGGTGGTGGATCCCGGCGTCGGAGGCCGGCGCCGGCCGCTGCTACTGGAGGCGGACGGGCGCCGCTTCATCGGGCCGGACAACGGCCTTTTCGCAGGCCCGATCAACGGCGGGCGGGAGGTCCGTGCATGGGAGATCGACACCGCCGGCTTCCGGCTCTCGGCCAGCTTCCACGGTCGTGACCTGTTTGCGCCTGCCGCGGGCCGGCTGCTGGCGGGCGGGCGCCTGGGGGTGAATGAGACGGCTGTCGAGGGGCTGGAGGGACACGGCTGGC
>JALWGP010000428.1 GCA_027038775.1 Sedimenticola sp.
GGACCAGGTCGGTATCGGGACGGTGGAAGTCCTGCCCCGGGAGATCCTCATGCTCTACGACAGCCACCAGGAACCGGAGGGAGAACTGGCCTACGCCGCCATCCACCGCCAGGCGGCCATGCCGGTGGAATATCTCGGATACGTTCCCGTCTACCACGACCTCCGGAAAGGCCTGCCGGAAGGACCGCTGAAGGGGCGTTATGCCGGTGTGATCAGCTGGCTCTCCGCCGCCGCCCCCCAACCCGGCTACGGGGAATGGGTCTACGCGCGCATCGAGGAGGGTGTGCCCGTCCTCATGCTCGGAGACCCCGGCTTCGAGTTCGACGAAGGGTTCCTGGCCCGGCTCGGGCTCAGGCGCAGCACCGTGCCGGGGAGCCCTCCCTGGAAGGTGTCCGGGAAGGATGGGCTGATCGGCTTCGAGGCGGACGTGCCGCGGATGACGGGCACGGAGATCGCCGGTTTCCTTGCCCTGGAAGAGGACCGGGATCCCGGCGGCAACCGCTTTCACCTGGTGGTAGCGGATGAAAGTGGCAGGAAACACGGGGTGGTGATCACGGGCCCCTGGGGCGGCCTGGCCCTGTCACCGTGGCTGGTCGATCCGGGGCTGGGGGAGCGTACCCGCTGGATCGTGAATCCCTTTGCCCTGATCCGCACCGCCCTCCGGCTCGAAGATCTTCCCATGCCCGAGGTGACCACGCTCAACGGCCGCAGGCTCTGGATGAACCACATCGACGGCGACGCCTTCATCAGCCGGGCCGAGCTGCCCGGCACACCGCTGGCGGCCGAGGTGATCCGTGACCGCATCCTCGAGCGCTATCCCTACCCCCACACGGTTTCAGTCATCGAGGGGGAGATCGGCCCGGACGGTCTCTACCCGGAACAGTCGGAAAAACTGGAGGCGGTCGCCCGCAGCATCTTCCGCCTGCCCAACGTCGAGGCCGCCAGCCACAGTTACAGCCACCCGTTCAAATGGGCGAAGGTCGCCGGGGAAAGCGGGACCGAAACGGGCTACAACCTGCCCATTCCCGGCTACACCTACGATCCGGCGCGGGAGATCCCAGGCTCGGTGGAATACGTCAACCGCCTGCTGCCCGGAGGCAAGAAATGCCGCATCTTCCAGTGGACGGGGGATACCCTGCCGGGCGTCGATGAGCTGCGCCTGGTCCATGAACATGGATACCTCAACGTCAATGGCGGAGACACCACCATCACGCGCACGAAGCCGTTCCTCGTCTTCGTCTCCCCCATGGCGCGCCCGGTGGGCCCCTACCTCCAGGTGTACGCCCCGGTGATGAACGAAAACGTCTATACCAACAACTGGACGGGGCCCTTCTACGGCTTTCGCCGTGTCATCGAAACCTTCCAGCTCACCGACCGGCCACGACGCCTCAAGCCCATCGACATCTACTACCACTTCTATTCGGGCACCAAGCCCGCCGCCCTCAAGGCGCTGAACCAGGTCTACCGGTGGGCCGAAGCCCAGGAGACCACGCCGGTCTACCTGAGCGACTACCTGCCCCTCGTGGAGGAGTTCCGGCGCATCACCATCGCCCGTCGGCCCGATGGCAGGCTGCAGTACCGCGGGATCGAACGGCTCAGGGAGTTGCGCCTCTTCCGCGGCGGCATCGATCTTCGCCGATCCCGGCAGGTGGCCGGCATGCGCCTGCTGCACGACGGCCTCTACATCCATCTCTCCGGGTCCCACCCGCTGCTGCAGCTCCGGCCCGGAGAGCCCTCCGCGCCCGCGGTTCCGCATCTCCATCAGGCCAACGGTCCGATCGAGCTGTGGAAAAGAGGCGGGAAGGGAGAGATCCGGCTCCGGTTGCGGGCTCGGGTTCCGGCCCTGCTCGAGCTGGCCGGCGTCCGGAAGGAGTGCCGGCTGCGGCTGGCGGACGGCCGCCGGCTGCGCGCCGCTGCCGACGACGACCACCGGGCGCGTTTCACGTTCAGACAGAGAAAGACGATCGATGGCACGATTGAGTGCCGATAAGCAGGTACGACT
>JALWGP010000429.1 GCA_027038775.1 Sedimenticola sp.
GGCTCGGCCACCTGCTCCACCTCCAGCGGGTAGCGCTGCAGGGGACGGCCCTCGGCGTCGGTGATCTCGCGGATGGCGCGCAGCGGCGTGCGGAAACCGCCGGAGGCGAAGACCTGGTAGAGCTGGGCCACCTCCAGGGACGAGAGCGAGACCGCCCCCAGCAGCAGCGAGGGCAGCGGCCGCATGGGCCGTCGCAGCCCCATGCGCCTGAGCTGTCGCACCACTTCCTCCACGCCCAGGTCGAGGCCGAGGTGCACGGTGGCCAGGTTGTAGGAATGAGCCAGCGCCTCGTGCAGGGGCACCAGTCCGTGGGACCGGTGGTCGTAGTTCTCGGGCTTCCAGAGGTTGCCGCGGGCGTCCTTCAGCCGCACCGTCTCATCCTTCAGGAAGGTCATCAGGGTGTAGCGCTGCGGCTGCGACAGCGCCAGCAGGTAGATGGCCGGCTTGATGAGGGATCCCACCGGCCGCACCGCGTCCAGCGCCCGGTTGAAGCCGGCAAAATCCGCCCGGCGGCCGCCGCTCAGGGCACGCACCTCCCCCTCCTGGGGCGAGACCAGCACCGCGGCCGTCTCCAGGGTCCCCGGTTTCAGCTTCCTTGCCTTCTCCAGCCGGCGCAGGCCCGCATCCAGCGCCCGGTCGAGCTGCGCCTGGGCCCAGGGATCCAGGGTGGTGAAGATGCGCAGCCCCTCGGAGGTGAGGTCCTCCTCGCGGTAGTCGCGTCGCAGCTGGCGGCGCACCAGGTCGATGAAGGCGGGGTGGCGGCCGCCGCCGTGGCGCTTCTGCTTCACCACGCCGAGCGGCCGCCGCTGCGCCTCCCGCGCCTGTTCGGGGGAGATGAAGCCCTGTTTCGCCATGAGCTCCAGCACCAGGTTGCGCCGCTTCCGGGCGCGCTCGGGATGGACCCTGGGGTTGTAGTAGGAAGCCCCCTTGAGCAGCGCCACCAGCAGCGCCGTCTCGTGCAGCTTCAGCTCGTCGAGGGGACGGTTGAAGTAGAACCAGGAGGCCAGGCCGAAGCCGTGGATGGCGCGGTCGCCGTCCTGGCCCAGGTAGACCTCGTTGGCGTAGGCCTCGAGGATCTCGTCCTTGTCGTAGCGGGCCTCCACGATGAGCGCCATGAGCGCCTCGTTGGCCTTGCGCCAGAGGCTGCGTTCGGAGGTGAGGAAGAAGTTCTTCACCAGCTGCTGGGTGAGGGTGCTGCCCCCCTGCACCGTGCGGCCCGCGCGGAGGTTGGCCACCAGGGCACGGGCGATGCTGCGGAAGTTGAGGCCGTGGTGACGGAAGAACTCCCGGTCCTCCGCCGCCAGCAGCGCCGCCACCAGGTGGTCGGGCAGGTCCGAGCGCTTCACCAGCACCCGGTCCTCCTTGTGCGCCGGGTAGATGCTGCCGATCACCGGCGGCTCCAGCCGCAGCAGGTCCAGCTCGCGGCCGCTCTTCGCGTCGCGCAGCAGGGCGATTCCCTTGGCGGACGTGCGCACCTCCACCGCATGGGCCGGCTCGTCGCCGTCCCAGAAGAGGAAGGGCCGGGTGTGGAAGAGGAAGCGGCCGCCGGCGCGTGACCACTGGGCGGGCTGCCGCGGATGCTTCGCCTTGCGGTAGCCCAGCCGCTCCAGCTCGGCCTGGAGCTGCTCCGGCGTCACCCGCGCTCCCACGTAGAGCTCCAGCGGGCGGGCATAGACCCGCGCCGGCACTGCCCAACGCTTGCCCTCGAACTTGACGCGGACGACCTGGGAGAGGTGAAGCGCGTAGCCGCCCACCACCAGCGCCACCAGCACGAGGAGGCCGGTGGCCCATTTCAGCCAGCCGAGGGAGCGCCGCTTCGAGCCCCGGCGCCGGCTTCGTCCGCCCCTGCGCCGGGCGGCCGGTTTCGTCGCCTTGCGCTTCACCACCTTTTTCTTACGTGCCGCCATGGAAACCCGACCTGGTCGTCACGGACGCGGGCTGCGACAGCGCAAAGCGCGACAGCCGGAACGACCGAAGATGAGAGACTGAGAAGGAGCTGGCATCCTGGGATGCCGGTCCACTGAAAACGGGGAATTGATGCTATGCTCGAACTCCGGCGATTGTAAAGGAAGATTATCCGCAGATGATTCCAGTGATTCTCTCCGGCGGTTCGGGCACACGGCTGTGGCCCGTTTCGCGCAAGACCCATCCCAAACAGTTCTGGCCGCTGGTCTCCGAGCTCTCCATGCTGCAGGAAACCTGCGCCCGCACCCGCTCCCTGGCCGAGTGCGACCCCATGGTGGTGTGCAACGAGGAACACCGGTTCTTCGTGGCCCAGCAGCTCCAGGAAGCGGGTTACGAAGGCGCCGCCATCCTGCTGGAACCGGCCGGTCGCAACACGGCGCCGGCGGCGGCCATCGCCGCGCTCCACGCCCTGGGCAACGAGCGCGACCCGGTGCTGCTCATCCTCCCCGCCGACCATGTCATCCGTGATCTACAGGCCTTTCACGACGCGGTGACCGAGGGGGAGGCGCTGGCCGAGCAGGGTCACCTGGTCACCTTCGGCATCGTTCCCGAGTACCCCGAGACCGGCTACGGCTACATCCAGGGCGGCTCGCCCCTGCCCGGCAGCGAGGGCGCCCGCCGCATCGACCGCTTCGTGGAGAAGCCCGACCTGACCACCGCGCGCATGTACCTCGACGCCGGCGACTACTACTGGAACAGCGGCATGTTCCTGTTCCGCGCCTCGGTCTACCTGGAGGAGCTGGAGAAGCAGAACCCGGAGATGATCGAGGCCTGCCGCGAGGCCTGCGAGAAGGCGCAGCGGGACCTCGACTTCATCCGCCTCGACCGCGAGGCCTTCGAGCGCTGTCCCTCCGACTCCATCGACTACGCGGTGATGGAGCACACCAACCGCGGCGTGGTGATCCCCATCGACGCCGGCTGGAACGACGTGGGCTCCTGGTCAGCCCTGTGGGAGATCGGCGACAAGGACGAGGACGGCAATGTGCTCCAGGGCGACGTGCTGGCCCTGGACTGCAAGGACAACCTGCTGCGCTCCGACGGCCGCCTGCTGGCCGCCCTGGGGGTGAAGGACCTCATCGTGGTGGACACCCCCGACGTGCTGCTGGTGGCCCACCGCAGCCAGGCCCAGCGGGTGAAGGAGCTGGTGGAGCGGCTCGACGGCGAGCAGCGCGAGGAGATCGAGATCCACGCCCAGGTCCATCGTCCCTGGGGCTGCTACCAGGGCATCGACCGCGCCGAGCGCTACCAGGTGAAGCGCATCTCGGTGAAGCCCGGCGCCAGCCTCTCGCTGCAGAAGCACCACCACCGCGCCGAACACTGGATCGTGGTCAAGGGCAGCGCCCTGGTGACCCGGGGGAACGAGACCTTCCTGCTCACCGAGAACCAGTCCACCTACATCCCCGTGGGCGAGCTGCACCGGCTGGAGAACCCCGGCAAGATCCCCCTGGAGCTCATCGAGGTGCAGTCGGGCAGCTACCTGGGCGAGGACGACATCGTCCGCTTCGACGACGAGTACGGGCGGGGGGACGGCTGAGCGGATCCGGGCTCGAGCGTTCGACCCGGGGATGCCCCCTGTAGGAGCGACGCCCCCGCCGCGAACCCCGCGTAGGAGCGGCGCCCCCGCCGCGAACGTTCGAGGTTCGGCCCGGGGGCGGGCCTCCCACAGGTTCGTTTGAAATTCGGCCCGGGGACGGGCCTTCTACGGGTCAGCCGTCGAACGGGTGGTGCAGCACCAGGGTCTCGTCGCGGTCGGGGCCGGTGGAGACGATGTGGATAGGGGTCTCGCACAGCTCCTCGATCTTGCGCAGGTAGGCCTTCGCCGCCTCGGGCAGCTCGTCGAAGCGCTTCGCCTCGCGGGTGGTGTCGCTCCAGCCGGGCATCTCGATGTACACCGGCTTGCATTTCTCGAAGTTGTCGGCGCCTGCCGGCGGGTAGTCGATGCGCTCTCCCTCGAACTCGTAGGCAACACAGATCTTCAGCGTCTCCAGCCCGTCGAGCACGTCCAGCTTGGTGATGCAGATGCCCGACACGCTGTTGATGGCCAGCGAGCGGCGCAGGGCCACGGTGTCCAGCCAGCCGCAGCGGCGCTTGCGCCCGGTGGTGGCGCCGAACTCGTGCCCCTTCACCCCCATGTGGTTGCCGGGACCGTCCTCGTCGAAGAGCTCCGTGGGGAAGGGGCCGGCGCCCACGCGGGTGGTGTAGGCCTTGACGATGCCCAGTACGTAGTCCAGCTCGCGCGGGCCGGTGCCGGTGCCGGTGGCGGCGCCGCCGGCGGTGGTGTTGGAGGAGGTGACGTAGGGGTAGGTGCCGTGATCGATGTCGAGCAGCGCCCCCTGGGCCCCCTCGTACATGACGTTCTTCCCTTCGCGGCGCATGCGGATGAGGGTGCCGGTGACATCCTCCACCAGGTCGCGGATCTGCTCGGCCTGGGCCAGCGCCTCGTCCAGCACCTCCTGGTAGTCCACCTCGGGCTGCTGGTAGAGATGCTTGAGGGAGAAGTTGTGGTAGTCCATCACCTCGCGCAGCCGCTCGGCGAAGTGACCGGCATCCAGCATCTCGCCCAGGCGGATGCCGCGGCGGGAGATCTTGTCCTCGTAGGCCGGACCGATGCCCCGGCCGGTGGTGCCGATGGCCTTCTTGCCGCGGGCGATCTCCCGCGCCTGGTCGAGGGCGATGTGATAGGGCAGGATCACCGTGCAGGACTCGCTCAGGCCGATGCGCGAGCGGGCGTCCACCCCCGCCTTCTCCAGCCCTTCCAGCTCCTCGAGCAGCGCCGAGGGCGAAAGCACCACGCCGTTGCCGATGAGGCAGCGCACCCCTTCGCGCAGGATGCCCGAGGGGATCAGGTGCAGGATGGTCTCGTGACCGTCGATGACCAGGGTGTGTCCGGCGTTGTGCCCCCCCTGGAAACGTACCACGGCGTCGGCCTTGTCGGTGAGCAGGTCCACGACCTTGCCCTTGCCTTCGTCACCCCACTGGGTGCCGATGACCACTACGTTCTTTCCCATGTCTGAAATACTCTTGTTTCGTTGTCGAATCTTGGATCAGGAGGAAGAGGAGCCGGGGGAAAGGACCACCTTCTCCCAACGCCCGTCCCTGCGCACCAGCTCGTGGGTGCAGTCCATGGCGCGGGCGTCGCCCTGCTGGCCGGGCAGTTCGCGGACCACGGTGACGCCGGCGGCGCGCAGCTCCCCGATGGCCCGCTCGAGGGCCTCGTCCCCCTCCCAGGGCGCGAAGACCCGTTCACCGGGCGGCTCGGCCCCGCCCCCGCCGAAACGCATCAGGGTCTTCAGGTCGGCGCTGAAGCCGGTGGCGGGCCGCGCCCGGCCGAACTTGCCACCGATCCGGTCGTAGCGGCCGCCGCGGGCGATCTCCTTGCCCGAGCCCGGCACGAAGGCGGCGAACACCAGGCCGTTCTGGTACTGGTAGCCGCGCAGTTCCGCCAGGTCGTAGTGGACCGGCAGCTCCGGCAGGCAGGACTGGAGGCTCTCGCCCGCCCGGCGCAGGTAGTCCACCGCCTCGTGCACCTCGGGCGAGGCGGCGGCCAGCAACCGCTCCGCCTGTTCCAGCACCTCGGCCTTGCCGTTGAGGCCGGCCAGGGCCACGAACATCTCCGCCAGGTCGCCGGCCAGGGCGAACTCCCGTACCAGCGATTCGATCTCGGGCACCGCCTTGCGCTGCAGCGCCTGGAACAGCGCCTTCTCCTGGGCCGGTGCCAGCCCTGCCTGGCGCGCCAGGCCGCGAAAGATCCCCACGTGTCCCAGATCCAGAAAGACGTTCTCCACGCCGGCCTCTTCCAGGGTGGCCATCATCAGGCAGAGGACCTCCAGGTCGCTCTCCACGCCGGGATGACCATAGAGTTCCACCCCCACCTGCAGCGGACTGCGGGTGGCGGAGAAGCCGTCGGGATAGGCACGCAACACGCTGCCCAGATAGCAGAGGCGTACCGGCTCCTCACGCCGCAGCTGGTGAGCATCGATGCGCGCCACCTGGGGAGTGATGTCGGCCCGGATGCCCAATAACTTGCCGCTCATGGGATCGGTGAGTTTGAAGGTCTGGTGTTCCAGGTCCTTTCCCACTCCCGTGAGGAGAGACTCCAGGTACTCGATGAAGGGGGTGATCACCAGCTCGTAGCCCCAGCCCTGATAGAGGTCCAGGAGCCGGCGCCGCAACTGCTC
>JALWGP010000430.1 GCA_027038775.1 Sedimenticola sp.
GCCCCCTGCTGCCTGCCCCTCTCCGCAGGCTGCTTCCCGACCGGAAGGCAGGTTCGCCGCGCCCGCCCGCACAGACGGAACGGCGCGTGCTCCTGTTCCGGGGCTGCGTGCAACAGGTGGTGCGCCCCGGCATCAACGATGCCGCCGCGCGCCTGCTCCACCGGCTGGGCATCGGCGTGGAAGAGGCGGAGGGGGAGCAGTGCTGCGGCGCCATCCACCACCACCTCCAGGAGAAGGAGAGGGCCCGGGCGCTGGCGCGGACCAACATGGAACGGTGGCTGCCGCTGCTGGAGGCGGGAGCCGAGGCGCTGCTCTTCACTGCCAGCGCCTGCGCCCTGGAGGTAAGGGAGTACCCTCGGCTCTTTCCGGCCGGCGACCCCTGGCACGCCAAGGCCCGGAAGGTGGCGCGGCGGTGCCTGGAGCTGGGCGAATTCCTCTCCGGAGAGCCGCTGGAGGGGCTCTCCATCGATCCACCCGGCGAGCCGGTGGGCTTCCACGCCCCCTGCACCCTGCAGCACGGGCTGAAACGGGCGGGCGCGACGGAGGCCTTGCTCGGGCGGCTGGGTTTCGATCTCCGGGAACCGGAAGAGGGATACCTCTGCTGTGGCGCGGCCGGCACCTATACCCTGCTGCAGCCGGAACTGGCCGGCCGTCTCGGCCGGCGCAAGGCCGAGCGGCTGGAAGAGGCCGGCAGCAGGCGTATCGTCACCGCCAACATCGGCTGCCTGCTGCACCTGGAGCAGCACGGCAGCCTGCCGGTGGAACACTGGGTGGAACTGCTGGAACGCTGCAGCCGCTGACCGGCGGGCAGCAAAAAGCCCCGCACGGGGCGGGGCCTTGCATCGGTCAGGAAACCTGTCCCGGCGGCTCAGTGGAGCCCCTGCACGTACTGGGAAACCGCCTCGATCTGCTCATCGCTCATCATGGAGGCGACCCCCCGCATCATGCCGTTCATGTCGTTGGTGCGGGTGCCCGCCCGAAAATCCTTCAGCTGCTTGGCCACGTAGGCGGCCGTCTGCCCACCGATGGCGGGGAACCTGGCGGGGCCGTTGCCGTTGCCAGCCGGGCCGTGGCACCCGGAACAGGCGGGCACGCCACGCACGGAGTCGCCGGCGCGGTAGAGCTGCTCGCCCAGAGCCACCTTGTCGGCAGCCGCCTCGCCCACCGTGCGCTTCTGGGAAGAGAAGTAGGCGGCCAGGTCCTCGATCTCCTTGTCGGTGAGGGGGGTGGCCATGGGCGACATGGTGCCGTCGGTCCGCTTCTGCGCCTTGAAGTCGTGCAGCTGCTTGACAATGTACTCGGGATGCTGGCCCGCCAGCTTGGGCCAGAGGGGATTGGCGCCGCTGTTGCCGTCGGCACCGTGACAGGCGGCACAAACGGCCGACTTGACCTTGCCGGCCTCCACGTCACCCGCGGCCTGGACCGCACCGGTGGATGCCAACGCGAGGAGAGAAGCAATCCATACCACCTTTTTCATCTTGTGCTCCAAGTACATTATCAAATACTGAAAGTTGAAACGAAAAAACGGGGGTGCCGCGGAGCACCCCCGTTTTCAAATCACTTGAGGCTGGAGAAGTACGCAGCCACGTTCTCGATGTCCTGATCGGACAGCTGGGCAGCCTGGGGGCTCATCAGGGGATCCTTGCGGGTACCGGCCTTGAAGGCCTTGAGCTGCTTGATGATGTACTGCTCCTTCTGACCGCGCAGATTGGGCCACTGGGGCTGGGGGCTGATGCCGTTGGGACCGTGGCACGCGGCACAGACAGCGGCCTTCGCCTTGCCGGCCGCGATGTCGCCCGCTGCCGTGGCGGTACCGAAGGCGGAGATGCCGGCAATGACTGCTGCGGTAACGATCAGTTTTTTCATTGTTCCTGCTCCATATCAACTGTTGTCGGGAAAGCCGCCCACAGGGCGACGCGCGAAAACCCGTTATGTATAACAGAAAACGCTAATGTAGGTCAAATCGGGGATCAGGCGGCGCGGGAGGCCACCCACTTGAGGAGCTGCCCCTTGGTCAGCGGCCGGCTGATGTAGTAACCCTGGAGCATGTCGCACTCCATCTCGCGCAGCATGGTGGCCTGCTCCACGTTCTCCACCCCCTCGGCCACCACGTTGAGACCGAGGTCGTGGGCCAGGTTGATGGTGGCACGGACGATGGCGCGGTCGCTCTCCCACTTGATCATGTTGATGACGAAGCTCTTGTCCACCTTGAGCTCGTCCACCGGCAGGCGGGAGAGGTAGGCCAGGGAGGAGTGGCCCACGCCGAAGTCGTCCACGCTCAGCCCCACGCCGATGGCGGCCAGCTGCAGCAGCACCTGCAGCGCCCGCTCCGAGTCCTGCATGATGGCGCTCTCGGTGAGCTCGAAACGGACCCGCTCCGGCTTGAGGCCGTACTGGGCGATCATGCGCTCCACCCAGAGAGGGAAGCCGCTCTCGTCCAGCACCCGGGCGGAGAGGTTGATGGCGATCACCGCGTCCACGCCCATCTCCATCAGCTCGCGCTGGGTGGAGAAGCAGGCCTCGATGATCCAGTGGGTGAGGTCCATGATGTGGCGGGTCTGCTCCACCAGGGGAATGTACATGTCCGCCGGCAGCAGGCCGTACTCGGGATGGTGCCAGCGCAGCAGCCCCTCGAAGGCGTGGGAGTCGGGCGCGATGAGCGACAGCTTGGGCTGGTAGACCATGCTCAGGTGCCCCTCGATCATGGCGTCCTTGATGCCGGTGACCAGGGCCAGGCGGTCCACTCCCACGGTGGCCCCCTCCTCCGAGAAGATGATGGTGTGCCCGCCGGCCTGGCGCGCCTTGGTCACCGCGTGGTCGGCATGCTCGATGAGCACGGACAGCTCGTTGCCCTGTTCCGGGAAGATGGCGGCGCCGATGGCGGCGCTGACGGTCACCGGGGACTCGGCCACATCGATGGGCCGGCCCACCGCATCCTGCACCTTGCGCGCGATGATCTCCGCCTGGCTGCGCTCGCTGATATCGGCCACCACGGCGAAGACGTCGCCGTCGAAACGGGCCACGGTGTCGTTCTCGCGCAACGCCTGCACCATGTTGCGCGCCACCTGGCGCAGCACCTGGTCGCCCACTTCGTAGCCCAGCGTTTTGTTGATGCGCTTGAAGTCATTGAGGCTCACCAGCATGAACATGAAGCGGGCGCCACTGCGCCTGGCATCGATGATCTTGTGCTGCAGGCGCTCCTCCAGCAGCATGCGGTTGGGCAGCTCGGTGAGTGCATCGTGAAAGCTCTGGTACTGCAGCTGGTTTAGCAGCAGGTTGCGCTCCTCCCGTACCGCGGCGAGCTCCCACTCCTGGCGGCGGATCAGGTAAAGCAGCACGCCGGGCCCCACCAGCGCCAGCAGGATCAGCGCCCCGTGCCAGAGCAACAGGGGCAGGAGGCCGGCGGAAGGGTCTTCCCGGTAGGAGTGGTAGGCGTGGGAGACGACCAGCAGGGTGAAGAGGGCGAAGGCGACCAGTACCAGCGGCAGCGCCCGGGCCACGACCCTCTTCCGGGCAGGTTCCTCCTGGTGCGGCCCTTCGTGAGCCGGGGTCTCCGTTTCTGGCAAGGTCATGGATAGCGCACGCCGATGCTGCGGGTCGGTTCTCTTGGCCCGAAAGCCCCTCTTGGCCCCAAGTATATAGGCATCCCGCTCAATAATGCACGTTAATGCCGCGCAAGATAACATTCATACGCCACCGGTTGATCCGGCACGGCGGAGTGTTAAAGTTGACCTATAAAACAACAACAGCCCATCGGGACATCGAAGTTTCCCTGCGAGGAGGAGAGAACCATGTCTGCATACCGCGCCTTGCCGATCACCATGATCGAGACCGACGTGAGCTACCACAAGCCGCGCCAGCAGTTCCGGGAGAGGGTGACGCTGGACGACCCCGCCCTCGAGGTGATGACCGACTTCACCAAGGTTACCGCCATCAGCATCAACCCCTGCGCCACGCTCCAGCAGGCGCGCGAGCGGATGCTCTCCAGCGGCGTCCACATGCTCTTCGTCACCAACCAGTACCACGAGGTGATGGGGCTGCTCACCACGAACGATCTCACCGGACCCAAGCCCATGCAGGCGGTGACGGAGAACGGCGGGCGGATGGAAGACCTCATGGTGCGGGACATCATGACCCCGCGCCTGAAACTCGAGGCCATCGACATCGAGGAGATCCAGCACGCACGGGTGGGCGACCTGGTGGAGACCCTCAAGCGCATGGGCCGCCAGCACGCGCTGGTGGTGGAACGGCAGTCCGGCTCGGGCAGGCAGATCATCCGGGGCGTGCTCTCCACCAGCCAGATCGGCAAACAACTCGGCTACGAGATCCAGAGTTCGCACATGGCCGGTAACATCGCGGAACTCGCCAACAGTGCCTGAGGTCCGTTTCGGCGAACTCGCCCACGGGCAGCATTTCGTCTGGCGCGGACGCGAGTGGATCAAGATCGGCCCCCTGCTGGCGCACCGGAAGGGGCGTTCCGAGCCCGTGATGCTGCGCCGCTCCACCCTGGTGACGGTGAAGGACGGCAAGGCGGTCCTCGCCGGCCTCGATGCCCATGCCGTCCCCCCCCAGGAGATGAGCCGGCTGTTCCAGGAGATCGGCCGGCTCACGGAATCGCTCTCCCTGCAGGAGTCCGAGAAACAGCGGTTCCTGGCCGCGATACGTCAGCGGTTTCTTGCCGCCATGCATTCACCTACAACCGAGGAAGCATCCAGAAAATGAAGACACTCACCGCATCCACCCTCACGCTCTTCCTGGCTTTCGCCGCACAGGCGCAACCCCCCGGTGGGCCGCCCCCCTCGCTGGCCGACTCCTTCATGAACGGCCTGGACACCAACAGGGACGGCAGGGTGGACAAGGCGGAGTTCCTCAGGCCCTACGAGACCCGGTTCCAGAGCATGGATACCAACGGCGATGGCGCCATCGATCGCGCCGAGATCGAGGCGGTGGAAAAACAGGTGCGCGAGCGCATGGAGCAGATGCGCCAGCAGCAGGGCGGGCGCTGATGTTCGGGGGCCGCACCCCCTTTCTCGTCGGCTTCGCCATCTGCGTTGGGGCCATGGCCGTGGCGCTCCTCTACTTCCAGCACCACCTGGGGCTGGAGCCTTGTCCCCTGTGCATCTTCCAGCGCATCTCGGTGATGGCGCTGGGGCTGATCTTCTTCCTCGGCCTGCTGTTCGGTCCCACCGGCCTGGCCCGGCGATTCTTCGGGCTGCTGCTCACGGCCACGGCACTCACCGGCATCGGCATCGCGGCACGCCACCTCTGGCTGCAGTACGGCCCCCACGAGGAGCTGGGCTGCGGCCCCGGGCTGGAGTACATGCTGGAGACCATGCCGATCAACGAGGTGATCCAGGACGTGCTCAAGGGTACCGGCGACTGCGGCGAGATCGTCTGGTCGCTCTTCGGCATCAGCATTCCCGGCTGGACCCTGCTGCTGTTGCTGGTGCTGCTGGGGATCAGCCTGGGAATCCTGTTCGGAAGATCCCGGTAGGCGCGGCGCCGCGAATGGTCTGGGGTCCGGCCCGGGGGCGGGCCTCCTACACCTCCTTGTAGATCTCCGCCCCCTGCTCGCGGAACTCCCGCGCCTTCTCCTGCATGCCCGCCTCCACCGCATTCTGCTCCGCCGCGTAGTCGCGCACCTCCTGGGTGATCTTCATGGAGCAGAAGTGGGGCCCGCACATGGAGCAGAAGTGGGCCACCTTGTGCGCCTCTTTGGGCATGGTCTCGTCGTGGTACTCGCGCGCCTTCTCGGGGTCCAGCGAGAGGTTGAACTGGTCTTCCCAGCGGAACTCGAAGCGCGCCTTGGAGAGCGCGTTGTCACGGACCTGGGCGCCGGGCAGCCCCTTGGCCAGGTCCGCGGCGTGGGCCGCCAGCTTGTAGGTGATGATGCCCTCGCGCACGTCCTCCTTGTTGGGCAGCCCCAGGTGCTCCTTGGGGGTGACGTAGCAGAGCATGGCGGTGCCGTACCAGCCGATCTGGGCGGCGCCGATGCCGGAGGTGATGTGGTCGTAGGCCGGCGCGATGTCGGTGACCAGGGGGCCGAGGGTGTAGAAGGGGGCCTCGAAGCACTCCTCCAGCTCCTTCTCCACGTTCTCCCGGATCATCTGCATGGGCACGTGGCCGGGGCCCTCGATC
>JALWGP010000431.1 GCA_027038775.1 Sedimenticola sp.
CGTTGGTGGCTGGACGCGCCCTGGCTCGAGCTGGTGAGCGCGGGGCTGGTCTCCGTCTCCCTGGCGCTCTTCGCCGTCACCACCCTCTGGCTCCAGGCGAAGCGGCGGCGACGCATTCCCGACTCCCCCCTCGATTTCTGGCGGCTGTCGATGGTTTCGCTGCTGGCGGTCATTCTCCTGTGGTGGGCGCGGCAGGCGGGTGTCGCCGTGCCCGAGCTGCTTCTGGGGGTGCTCTTCGCCGCTGGCTTCGTGGGGGGCGCCATCCTCGGCATGCTTTACAAGATCCTTCCCTTCCTGGTCTGGCTCCACCTCACCAACCGGGCGCAGGCGCTGGGCATCGTGCCCCGGGGACTGCCCAACATGAAGCAGGTGATTCCCAACGACCGTTCGAGGCTGCTGTTCCGCCTCTACCTGGCATGGCTTCCGTTGCTGCTGGCGGTGCCGTTCCGGGGGGGGTGGTTCGCGCGGCCAGCCGGCCTGTTGCTGGCGGGCATTGCACTGCTGCTGGGATGGCACATGCTCCAGGCGGTGCTGCTCTACCGGCGGCATCTGTCCGGACTGGAAGGGGCCGGCTGAAATCCCCTTTGTTTTTCCCGGCCTTTTCCCGCACACTTTTCGTCGGGGACTCCAGGTGACATGGCACTGGAAATCAACAATTTCGCCCGCCTCGTGCTGGCCTGGTTCTGGCTGGTGGCCTGGATCGTCCTGGCGCCCGGCCTGGGCTGCGCCGGCGTGCTGCTGCTGTTGCTGCCGGCGGTGACCCTGGTAGCCTGGAACATGTTGGAGCCGGCGGTGATGCGACGACGCGCCTTTGTCACCCGGTACCTGCTGCCCGGCAGCCTGCTGTCGCGCTGGCTGTCGCGCCACTTGCTGCTCAGCCTGTGGCAGATTCTCAAGTCGGCGGTGTTGGTGACGGTGCTCCTGGTCACCGCACTGCAGTGGCCGGCATGGGTGCTCCTGTTGCTGCTGGCCGACACGCTGCTGGCGCTGGGGCTCTACCATTTGCTGCTGCGTCTCCTGCGGCAAGAGGCCAGACCGGAAGTGGCCGGTGTTCTCGCCAGGCGCCTGTTGGCGTGGAGCAACGCCGGGTTGCTGGTGGCGGCGGTGGCGGCCGGAGAACTGTGGACGGCGCACCCCGACTACCGGCCCCTCGACTGGAGCGGCACCCTGGACGAGGCGCTCTCCTCGGTGCAGGTGGGGTGTGATCTGCTGGCACCCCTGGCGCGGGCCGGCGCCGGGCAGGAGGCCATCGCCTGGCGGCTGATGCAGCTCGGCATGGAAGGCATCTCCAGCGAATACCTGGGGCTGGCCGCCTGGGTCATCTTCCTGGCCGCCTCCACGCTGGCGATCTGGGCCTGGTCGCGGCTGCTTTCGGGCAGCCTCATCGACGCCCGCGGGTTGGCGCTGCTCGCACGGGGGCACGACGATGGATGAGCGGACCAGGATCCCCTGGGGCTGGGTGGGCTTCTTCGGCGCACTGGTGCTGCTGACCCTGCTCTCCACGGCGGCGCTCATGAAGGGAGCGCGGGAACTGGCGGAGCGGGAGCCGGCCATCGGGAGCGAGCCGGTCTGGCGCATCATCGTGCACGGCGACCTGCACCTCCTGGAAGAGGCCGAGTTCCGGGCCTTCCAGGAGCGGTTGGGAGCGCACGCGGACCGGCGTCTGGAAACGCTTCTCCAAGATACGGAGGATGCCATCGACCGCGAAGTGGAACGGGCCTTCGCCCCCGTGTATGCCGCCATTCCCCGCTATGCCGACTGGTACTACTCCCTCACCGGGGAATACCTGCGCTACGCACATGCGCTGGGCAGCGGCGTGGCGGACTACATGGAGGACAAGCTGGAGGAGATTCTCTTCGAGGAGACCGGCGTCACTGCGATGCTGGAGGGCCTGCCGGCCCGCCTCCAGGTGGAGATGGCGCGGCGGGTACGGCGGGCCGGGGAGGGGATGCTGGCCGATCTCGCCGCCGACCTCGAGGGCGGCGGGGAGAAGGC
>JALWGP010000432.1 GCA_027038775.1 Sedimenticola sp.
CTACTGAAGGACCCGGGCCGAATTCAGACATTCGCGGCGGGGGCGCCGCTCCTACACGGGATGTAGGAGGCCCGCCCCGGGCCGAACATCGAACACTCGCGGCGAGGGCGCCGCTCCTACGCGGGCGGGAGGAGGCCCGCCCCGGGCCGAATTCAGACATTCGCGGCGGGGGCGCCGGTCCTACGGGGCGGGAATCGCGGCGGGGGCGCCGCTCCTACACGGGCCGTAGGAGGCCCGCCCCGGGCCGAACATCGAACATTCCCGGCGGGGGCGCCGCTTCTACGGGGCCGGGGGGTACCCCGCCAGCCGCTCCACCAGGCACCTCAGCGCCTGGCCCCTGTGGCTGAGTGCGTTCTTCACCTCGGCGGGGAGCTCGGCGGCACTGCAACCCTTCTCCGGCACGAAGAAAACGGGGTCGTAGCCGAAGCCGTTCTCGCCCTGTGGCGCGCGCAGGATGCGCCCTTCCCAGGTGCCCTGGCAGAGGATGGGGGTGGGATCCTTCTCGTGCCGCAAGTAGACCATGAGGCACTGGAAGCGGGCAGTGCGCTGCTCGTCCGGCACGTCGGCCAGCCGCTCCATGAGCAGGGCGTTGTTGTCGGCGTCGGTGGCATCCGGGCCGGCGTAGCGGGCCGAGTAGATGCCGGGTTCGCCACCGAGGGCGTCCACCTCCAGCCCCGAATCGTCGGCGATGGCCGGCAGCCCGCTGTGGGCGCAGGCGTTGCGCGCCTTGAGGATGGCGTTCTCCACGAAGGTGAGGCCGGTCTCCTCCGCCTCGGGAATGTCGAAGGACGATTGGGGCAGGACCTCGATCTCGTGGCCGGCGAGCAGCTGGCCGATCTCGCGGACCTTGCCGGCGTTGTTGCTGGCGAGCACGATGCGTTGGGGCATGAAAATTGACCTCGGGGTGTATGAAACCGGGATTCTACTCCGGGCCCGCGATCGTGGGGAACCCTCTGGTTCCCGCCATCATCGACTTTGCAGCAGTCGGCACAGCAGGTGGTCCACCGACAGCCTGCCCGGCCCGTGGAACACGGTGACCAGCAGCATGGTGCCCCACAGGATGTGCTGCTGCAGGCCCGCCGCGCCGGCCGGGCTGAGCAGGACGCTGCTGTAGGACCATACCGCCATGCCGTTGAAGAGGAACAGGGCCAGCGCCGAGGCGCGACCGGCAATACCCAGCGCCACCAGCACCGGAAGGGTCAGCTCGGCGATGGTGCCGGTCCACGCCGCCAGTACCGGCGGCAGCAGGGGCACGTCGTACTCGTACTGGAACAGCATCAGGGTGGAGTCCCAGTTCTGGATCTTGGCCAGCCCCGATCGGATGAAGACACTGGCCACCCACAGGCGCAGGCCCAGATCGAAGAGGGGCGCAAGGCCCTCCAGCAGGCGGGCGAAGGGCAGATAGGGTTTCGCCAGCGTTTGCAGCGGTTTCATCGGGCACTCCTCCTGGCGGCTGCCGGGGTTCTCGTGGGTCTTTCGCCGGTCCGGGAGGCCGGCGCGCGGAGATCCCCTCCGCTTCTGTCCAGTTGACCCGCCGCGGGAGTGCTTTATTTCATTGCGGGGACGAGAGTGCCTGCCGCTGCACCTCGAGGATCTCGCCGATCCCCTTGCGAGCCAGGTCGAGCATGGCGTCCATCTCGTCGTTGGTGAAGGGGGTGCCTTCGGCGGTGCCCTGGATCTCGATGAAACCCATGGCCTCGTTCATGACGATGTTCATGTCGGTCTCGGCGCTGGAGTCCTCGGCATAGTCGAGATCCAGCACCGGCGTACCCTGCCAGATGCCCACGGAGACCGCCGCCACCTGGTGGATCACCGGATCCTCCTCCAGCCTGCCGGATTCCAGCAGCCTGCGGATCGCCAGCACCAGCGCCACGTAGCCACCGGAGATGGAGGCGGTGCGGGTGCCGCCGTCGGCCTGGATCACGTCGCAGTCGATGGTGATGGTGTGCTCGCCCAGTCTTTCGAGGTCCACTGCGGCACGCAGCGAGCGCCCGATGAGGCGCTGGATCTCCAGCGTGCGGCCGCCCTGTCTTCCCCGCGCCGCCTCGCGCCCCATGCGGCTGTTGGTGGAGCGGGGCAGCATGCCGTACTCGGCGGTGATCCAGCCGCCGCTGCCGCGCTCCATCCAGCGGGGAATGCGCTCCTCCACGGTGGCGGTGCAGATCACCCGGGTGTCGCCGAAACAGGCCAGGACGGAACCTTCGGCGTGCTTGGTGAAGCCGGTCTCGAAGCGGACGGGACGCATCTCGTCGGGTGCGCGGTCACTGGGTCTCATGGTGCCTGTTTCCTCAGAGGGTCTTGTTGATGAGCTGGTTCAGGTGATCGATGGCGGCCAGCAGCTCGCTCTCTTCGTCGCTGAAAGCCGGGCGCCTGCCAAGGCCGTAGCTGTGCCGGCCCACCCGCACACCCACTGCGGTGATGTTGTCGCTCTGGCCGAAGCTGTTCTCCCAGGCGGTTTCGCCCAGGATGTTGAGCGCGTTGCTCAGCGGCAGGGCGTTGTGCAGCACGGTGAGCATCTGCTCCTCGTCGAGCTGGTTCCAGAAGCCGTCGGAGCAGAGCAGCACCACGTCGCCCTCGCGCAGCGACACCGGTGCGCCCATGGCGGGGATGGCACCCTGCGCGGCACCGCCCAGACAGCGGGTGATGGCGCCCGGGTTGGCGGTCGCGGCGAAAGTTTCGCTCCCGCTTGCGTTGGCCACGATATGATCCCTGGAAACCAGGTGGACCTTCTCGTCGCGCACCAGGTAGAAACGGCTGTCGCCGGCGTGGCTCCAGTGACATTCCCCTTCCTGCAGCAGCGCCAGTACCGCCGTGGTGCGGGGCGAAATGGGAGGATCCTGGCGAATGCCAAACTCGATGATGGCGCGGTGGGCGTCCAGGGCGCACTGCTGGAGGAAGTAGCTGGGGTTGATGAGCGGTTTTCGCGCCTGCTTCCACATCCGCTGACAGGTGTCCACCAGGATCTGGGCCGCCACTTCTCCCTTGGGATGGCCGCCCAGTCCGTCACCGAGCACCAGCAGGCAGCACTCCTCCTCTTCGAGGATGGCGAACCTGTCCTGGTTCTCCGGCCTGTCGCCGCAGAGGGAAATGCGGGCGATTTCGGTGCTGCTGTGTGTCATCGGCGGACCTGGCGTCTCCTGCTGGCGGGGTCCCGGGTGAGTTCCTTGAGGAGGAGGGCGGCCGATTGTATCCGTTTTTGCGGATCGATTTCCATGGCGCGGTCGATGGCCTGGAGGATATGGCGGGGATAGCGCTTGCCGAAGGCCTCCACCGCCGGAACCATGGTGTCCTTGGCGTGGCGCTCGGTGGCCGAGGGCGGCGGCCTGCCCTCGATGCAGGTGCGCATGCTGGCGCCGATGGCGTAGACGTCGGTCCAGGGGCCCACCTTGCTCACCCCGCGGTACTGCTCGATGGGGGAGAAACCGGGGGTGATCACCTGTGCCTTCTTCTGATCCTCGCCGCTGAGGTGGTAGACGGCGCCGAAGTCCAGCAGCAGCGGGCTCCCGCCGGGCCGGATGTGGATGTTGCTCGGCTTGATGTCCAGGTGCAGGTGCTGGGACTCGTGAATCAGCGCCAGCGCGTCGAGCAGGGGGGGGAAGACGGTCATGAGGAAGCGGGTGCTCAGCCCCCCCTTGCGCCGCTTGATGTATCGTCCCAGGTTCTTACCGGGTTCGTAGTCCATCACCAGGTAGGCGGTACCGTTGGCCAGGAAGCAGTTGCGCACGTTGACGATGTTGGGATGGCGCAGCGTGGCCAGCGCCTTGGCCTCGAGGAAGAAGAGCTTCAGCCCCCGGTAGAACTTGTCCTTGGCCTCATCGCTGGGGAAGGTGATCACACCCTCTTCGTCGCGCTGGGCGAAGCGCTTGGGCAGGTATTCCTTGATGGCCACCTCGTCGTGGCTGTCGTCCTCCTCCCCCAGGTAGATGAGGCTGAAGCCGCCGCTGCCGATGAGTTTGTGCAGCGTGTAGTAGTCCAGGCGGGTGCCCGACGGCAGCGGCTTGCGTTGTTCAGGGGCAGGGGGCATGGTCCGGGACGGATGCTTCCATAAAGCAACGGATTGAAAAGCAAAGTATCATAACCACAGGTGAAAATGTGGCCGGAAGGGGGCCGAAGGGGGAGGCAATGGCGCGAAGTATGACCGCTTTCGCACGCGTGGACCAGTGCGATGAGCGGGGCGAACTGGCCTGGGAACTGCGCTCGGTGAACCACCGCTACCTGGAGGTCTTCGCCAGGCTGCCCGAGGAGTTCCGGGTGTTGGAGCCCCGGGTGCGGGAACGGGTGAACCAGCGGTTGGGGCGGGGCAAGGTGGAGTGCGTGCTGCGCTACCGCCCCGTGGCCGGGGTCACCGAGAGGATCCAGCTCAACGAGACCTACCTGGACCAGCTCATGGCGGTGATGGAACAGGTGCGGGGTCTCCTGCCCAGTGCCCGGGAACCCGACCTCCTGCAGGTGCTCTCCTGGCCCGAGGTGGTGCTCACCACCACCGCGGACCTGACCCCGGTGCAGGAGCAGGCCATGGCGCTGCTGGAGAAGGCGCTGGACGAACTGGTGGCCACCCGCGAGCGCGAGGGGGCACGCCTGGCGGAGCTGATCCGCACCCGCTGCGACCAGCTGGAGGTGCAGGTGGAGAAGGCGCGCCAGCGCATGCCCCAGGTCATCGAGGCCATCCGCGAGCGGCTGCGCGCCCGCCTCGAGGAGGTGGTGCAGAACCTCGACGAGGAGCGGCTCGAGCAGGAGATGGTGCTCCTGGCCCAGCGGCTGGACGTGGACGAGGAGATGGACCGGCTGGCCACTCACCTGCAGGAGGTGAAGCGGGTGCTGGACCTGGACGAGCCGGTGGGGCGGCGCCTCGACTTCCTCATGCAGGAGCTCAACCGCGAGGCCAACACCCTGGGCTCCAAGTCGGCCGACGCCGAGACCACCGCCATCTCGGTGGAGATGAAGGTGCTCATCGAACAAATGCGTGAACAGGTACAGAACATTGAGTGACGGGAACAGCGGAATCCTCTTCGTCGTCTCGGCCCCTTCGGGGGCGGGCAAGACCAGCCTGCTGCGGGCACTGCTTCCCGAGGACGACAACCTGGTGCTCTCGGTCTCCCACACCACGCGGCCGCCGCGGCCCGGGGAGGAGGACGGCGTCCACTACCACTTCGTCTCGGTGGAGGAGTTCATGCGCCTGGCGGGCGAGGGGGCCTTCCTCGAGCAGGCCGAGGTGTTCGGCAACTACTACGGCACCTCCGAGGCCGGCGTGCGCGACCAGCTCGCCTCGGGGCGCGACGTGGTGCTGGAGATCGACTGGCAGGGCGCGCGCCAGGTGCGCAAGGCCTTTCCCGGGGCGGTCTCCATCTTCATCGCGCCGCCCTCTATCGAGACGCTGCGCGAGCGGCTGAGTGGCCGCGGCCAGGACGACATCGAGGTGATCGAGCGACGCATGGCCGACGCCCGCAGCGAGCTCTCCCACTATCCCGAGTACGACTACCTGGTGATCAACGACGACTTCGAGACGGCCCTGCAGGACCTGCGCTGCATCGTCCGCGCCGAGCGGCTGCGTGAGCCCCGCAGCGCCGCGCGCCACCAGGCGGCGCTGGCCGGGATGTTGGCCCAGGGGTAGGAGCGGCGCCCCCGCCGCGAATTTCCACCCCGTAGGAGCGGCGCCCCCGCCGCGAACCGTTCGAAGTTCGGCCCGGGGGCGGGCCTCCTACGGTTCTGTCGCGGAAGTCCGGCTCACCGCTGGCACCGTCCACAGTAGAAGCTCGACCGCTGCCCGATCACCCGCTGCCGCACCGGTGCGCCGCAGCGGGGGCAGGGCGCCCCCTCCCGCCCGTACACCTTCAGCTCCTGCACGAAGTAGCCCGGCCTGCCGTCGGCCTGCCGGAAGTCGCGCAGGGTGGTGCCGCCCTGCTCGATGGCGTCGGCGAGGGTGCGCCGTATGGTGTCGGCCAGGCGCTGGTACCGCTCCAGGGAGATGCGTCCGCAGGGGCGCGCCGGGTGGATGCCCGCCTCGAAGAGCGCCTCGCTGGCGTAGATGTTGCCCACCCCCACCACGATCCGGCCGTCCATGATGAAGTTCTTCACCGCGGTGGCGCGCCCGCGCGAATGGCGGTGGAGGTGGGCGCCGTCACCGGCCACGGC
>JALWGP010000433.1 GCA_027038775.1 Sedimenticola sp.
GCCGTCGGCAGAAACATAGTAGAGCCGGGCGCCGAGCACCACCTCGTAGAGACCGGGAACCGGGGAGGGGGAGATGTCCTTGCGTTCCAGGCTCTGCAGCAATCCCTGCAGGGACTGGTGGATCCTGTCGATGGCCGGATCCTCCGTGCCGGCGGCGAGGTCGGCCGTCTGCAGCAACAGTGCGAGGACAAGAATGGAGACGAAGCCGGGAGGTTTGCGCAGAAAGACCATGGGCCATCCGGAACCATTGGAAATGGCCCCATTGTACCCATCGCGCCGACAATTTTCCTGCGCTGGACCACAAATCAGCCCCTGGGATGGTGGCGGGCGTGCAACGCCTTGAGACGTTCCCTCGCCACGTGGGTGTAGATCTGGGTGGTGGAGAGGTCGCTGTGCCCCAGCAGCAGCTGCACCACCCGCAGGTCGGCGCCGTGGTTGACCAGGTGGGTGGCGAAGGCGTGGCGCAGGGTGTGGGGCGAAAGGTGCTTGCGGATGCCGGCGGAGCGGGCGTGCTTGCGGATGCGATACCAGAAGGCCTGCCGGGTCATGCCGGCGCCGCGCCGGGTGGGGAAGAGGGCGTCGCACGGGCGCTCACCCAGCAGCTCCCGGCGGGCGCCCCGCAGGAAACGCTCCAGCCAGCGCTGGGCCTCGTCGCCCATGGGCACCAGCCGCTCTTTCCCCCCTTTGCCCACCACGCGCACCACGCCCTGGGCGAGGCTCACCTGTTCCGGCCGCAGGCCCACCAGTTCGGATACGCGCAACCCGGTGGCATAGAGAAGCTCCAGCATCGCCCGGTCGCGGAAGCCTTCCGCCGTCTCCAGGTCGGGGGCGGCCAGCAGCGCCTCCACCTCGGCCTCGGTGAGGCTCTTGGGCAGCGGCCTGCCCAGCTTGGGCGAAGCCACGTCGAGGGTGGGATCCTGCCGCGTCCAGCCTTCTCTCAGCGCGTGGAGGAAGAACTGGCGCAGCGCCGAAAGACGCCGGGCACTGGTGCGCACGCTGGCGCCCGAGCGGGAGAGTGAAGCGAGATAACCCTGCAGCTGCCGCCGGTCGACATCCCGCAACGCCGTTCCCTCGTGCTCGCGAAACCATCGCGCCGCGTGGCGCAGGTCCGACTGGTAGGCAGCCAGGGAATTGGGCGACAACCCGCGCTCCAGCCAGAGCGCGTCGGCAAAGGCCTCGATATCATCGAGATCACTCATGCGCCAGCAGCCACCGCTTGATCTCCACCCACCTGCCTTCCCGGTGGCCGGCGAACCCTCCCGCGCCACCGGCCGCCACCACCCGGTGGCAGGGAATCAGCAGGGGAATGGGGTTGGCCCGGCAGGCACCTCCCACGGCCCTGGGGCTGGTCCCCAGCCTGTCGGCCAGCGCTCCATAGGTCAGGCGACTCCCCGGAGGGATCTCGAGCAGGGCGGCCCACACCCGTCGCTGGAAGGCCGTGCCTTCGGCACGCAGGGGAAAGCCGCAGGGCCACGGACCACCGCGCAGCCACGCCTCGATGGCATCGGCGGCCGCCCGGCTCAGCGAATCCTCCCCGCCGCCGGTGCCGGGAGCCGCGGCGCCGATCACGACCCTTCGGATCCACCCGCCCTCCGCCACCACGGTGACCCGGCCAATGGCGGTCTCGCGGCTGCTCTGCGAAGGTGGAGGCGACTCCCGATCTGTCATAATTCCCTCCACGCAGGTTCGGCGACGCACCAGGTGAGACGTGTCAGAGGATTATCGGGAACTGCTGGACACCTTACAACAGCTGGAACTCCTGCTGCGCCGGCTGGGCTGGTGGGATGCCGAGCCCCCCGACCCCGGCCTCCTCCACGGCACCGTCCCTTTCCTGGCCGACCGGCTCTCTTTCCAGCAATGGCTGCAGTGGGTCTTCATTCCCCGCGTCCACGAGCTGGTGGACCGGGGTGGACGGCTCGACCACAGGTGCGAGATCGCGCCGGCGGCACAGGAGCTGTGGCGGGACAACCCGGAGCAGGCGGCCCGCCTTCTTCCTCTGCTGAGGAGACTCGACCGCCTGGTGACCCGCCATTTCCACCGGACCGGCTGAAGCCCTCTCGTCACTCCCTCTTTTCCACACATCCTGTGGATAACTTTGTGGGAAAGATGCGCAAACCGGAGCAAATGCCTGTTCTGGCGGATCCGGCGTTAAATTGACCAATTTTTGATCAATGCAGAGTTTCTTCTTTTAATTCATTGTCTTACATAATTTTCATGATATTCGGCTTTCATGTTGACGGCTAAGCGTCAACTTTTTGCCTCCTTGCAGGCACCTTGTGTATAACAACCCGTCCACCCAGGCGTTACAATGGCGCCCATGGCCATTTCCGACCCCTCGTTCTGGCGCCACAAGCCCCTCGCGGAGATGACCCACGAAGAGTGGGAAGCGCTCTGCGACGGCTGCGCCAAGTGCTGCCTCCACCGCCTCGAAGACGTGGACACGCGCGAGATCCACTTCACCAACGTCCACTGCCGCCTGCTGGATACCGACACCTGCCGCTGCAGCGACTACGTCAACCGTTCCACCCGGGTGGACGACTGCGTCACCATCACCCTGGAAGAGCTGGAGGATCCCTACTGGTTGCCCGCCACCTGCGCCTACCGGCTGCTGGCCGAGGGCAGGCCCCTGCCCGAGTGGCACCCCCTGGTCAGCGGCGACCCGGAAACGGTGTTCACCTCGGGGAACAGCATCGGCGGGCGCACCATCTGCGAGGACGAGGCCGACGACCTGGAACACCACCTCATCGACTGGATCCGCTAGATGAGACAAGCCCGGGAGAGTTCACAACCCGCCCGGAGGTTTCCCGGTGGCTCAGGGTAGCCGGATCTATCACGGCCGGATGGCCCTCTCGGACGTCGACGGCGACCGTTACCTCCAGCTGGAGGCGAGCACCGCCCTCCATCCTTCCGAGTCCATCGACCGGCTGGTGCTGCGCCTGCTGGCCTGGCTGCTGCTCCATGAGGAGGGCATGACCTTCCGGGGCGGCGGCGTGAGCCAGGGGGACGAACCCGACCTCGCGGTGCGGGAAGCCGATGGCCGCCTGGTCCACTGGATCGACGTGGGAACGCCATCGGCAACCCGCCTGGAGAAGGCGGCACGCACCGCCAGGGTGAGCGTGGTCACCCACGAAGCACTCCTGCCGCGCTGGAAACGGCAGCACGGCGACCACCTGCCGGAATTCGGGGGACGCATCCTGGTGCTCGAGACCGGCCTGGTGACTGCCCTCGCCGAAGCCCTTCCACGACGTTTCCGGTGGCAGGCCACCATCACCGGCGGCACACTCTATCTCGACGACGGAAACCTCTCCCTCGCCGGCAGGCTGTACGAACTTCCGTGATGCAAAAAAAACCCCGGCGGTTGCCGGGGGTCCAGTCGGCTGGCCTGCAGGAATCTGCCTGCTGGGTGCTTGGACAGCAGGTCCGTTTCCTTCCAGCTCTGGATCACTGGGGAGGGGAAAACAGGTTGCCGCCGGGATCCATTCTGGACCGGAAAGGTTAACCCTCCATTAAGACCGCCCCGCAGTTTGACCTCCGTCACACAATCAAGACCCCAAGTTTCATCAGTTTATTAGCATGAACTTATGGATCAGGGCGGTGTCTCACTCATTGAACAAGAAATATCTATACCTACATAAGGAGAGAGAACAATGTCCGCACTGATCGACAACTTCCCCCACGACGGCGTGGTCACCGTGAACCGCGTCATCCTCAAGCCCGAATACACCGTGGACGACCTGCAGGAGCGGGTCGCCTACCTGTGCGAGAACGTCAAGACCTACCATTCCGACACCGGCTTCATCGGCGGCTTCGTGGCGCTGAACAGCGGCAACATTTCCAACGAGGGCAGCACCATCGGCCAGGCGGTGGAGAGCCCGCTGAAGGGTCGCGAGGCCCTCATCGTCACCTTCTGGCGCTCCTTCGAGGAGCACGAGCAGTCCCACCGCAGCAAAACCTTCCAGCCGCTGTTCAAGAGGGTGTTGGAACTGTGCGAGAACGGCAACGAGGAGATCGCCTACGAGATGCTCTGGTCCGGCCGCGCCTACACGCCGGAAGAGGCGAAAAAAGCGCGCGAGGCCAAGGAGGCCCATCTCCACGAAGCGGCATGACCCCCGCCACTGGCCCTTCCCCGCAGGGAAGGGCCTTTTTTCATGAACCCTGCCGGTAGGGATTGGTGCCGTCGGGCTGCTTCTCGAACCGCCGGTAGGTCCACTGGTACTGCTCGGGGGCCATGCGCACCAGGGCCTCCACCCCGGCGTTGAGGGCCGCGGCGGCGGCCTCCGGATCCTCGCCGCCGATGGCGGCGTCCCCCTCCAGCCCCACCACCCGGTACTTCGCCGACCCCTTCTGCCGCAGGAAGCCGATGAAGTAGACCGGCGCCCCGTGCTTGCGGGCGAAGCGGCTCACCAGGGTCATGGTGAGCGCCGGCACGCCGAAGAAGGGCGCGAAGACACCGGTCCCACCCCGCTGCGCCTTGGGTTGCTGATCGGGCAGGATGACGACGATCTCGCCACGGGAAAGGGCCTGGTGGAGCTCCCGGACTCCCCGGCGGTCGGTGGCCACCATGCGATTCTGCCCCGGGCGGCTGCGCCCCTCGAGCATCACCGATTCCAGCCCCGCCTTTCGCGGCGGCCGGTAGAGCCCGGTGGCCCGGGCCAGGTCGCCAAAGAAATGGGCGCTGAGCTCGAAGTTGCCCAGGTGGGGCATGGCCACGATGAGGCCCCTTCCCCGGTCCAGGAGGGCGCGGATCTCCTGGCGCGCGTCATCCGCTTCCATCCGCTCCAGCCAGGTTCCGGTCCTGCCGTACCAGACGGCGGGCATCTCCAGCACCGTGGTGGCCGTCTCCCGGAGGCAGGCGCGCAGCAGTACCTCCCGCTCCTTCTCCTCCATCCCGGGGAAGCAGAGCCGCAGGTTGACCCGGGCGGTCTCGCGCTCCCGGTTGGGAACGCGGTAGAGCAGCCAGCCCGCGGCACGTCCCATGCCGCGCAATGCGGGCAGCGGCAGCAGGGAGAGGGAACGGACGAACAGGCGCAGGAGAGCGGTTTTCATGGAGGGTGCTATTATCCCGGGTAGAAGGACGCCCGATCCGGCAGACCAGGAATCCACCCAATACTAACCGGAAACCACCGCCAATGGATGCACCCCACCCCCAGCCGCTCACCCCGAAGGAAGCCTACCAGATGCTGGAGGAGAACCCGCGCGCGGTGCTGGTGGACATCCGCTCCAGCATGGAGTTCCTCTTCGTCGGCCATCCCGTGGGCGCCGTGCACATTCCCTGGATCGACGAGCCCGACTGGGACGTCAACCCCGACTTCGTCACCGACATCCGCAAGCTGCTCCTCGGCGGCGCCATCTGCGACCGGGAAGAGGGGCTGGAGTGCGCGCCGGTGATCCTCATCTGCCGCAGCGGCAAACGCTCCCTCAAGGCGGGGCAGGCGCTGCTGGAGGCGGGTATGAAGGACATCTACCACGTGGAGTCGGGCTTCGAGGGCGATCTCAACGAACACCACCAGCGCAGCACCATCAACGGCTGGCGTTTCGAGGGGCTGCCCTGGGAACAGTGTTGATCTTCGCGGCCCTGGAGCACGCAAGGCGGGGCAACATCTCCGATATCGAAGCGCAGGCCTGTTCCACCGCCCTTTCCACCTCCGGAGAGAGCGCCCCTCCTCCTTCGAACGCCCTCCCTTCGATCCCCAGCACCCTCACCTCTTCCGGCAGCTCCCCCAGCACCGCCGCCAGCTGCAGCGCCTCGGCCAGGCCGAAACGGTGGGTCGAATAGGGAAAGGTGCCGGACCCGGGGAGGTTCTCCGGGCCGAACCAGCGCAGGGTGCCGGGCGGCGCGCCGGAGACCATGGCGTCCACCAGGATCACCTGCCGGTGACTCTGCCAAAGCGCCATGAGGGAGGCGCCCTCGCCCCAGTGGGTCTCCAGCCGCACGCCGGGCAGGGACCGGCGGCGAAGGCGTTCGATCACCGCGGGTCCCGCACCGTCGTCGCCGCGCAGGGGATCGCCGATGCCCACGATGAGAATCTCAGTCACGGTGGATCTTCAGTTTCAGGAAGTGGGTGGCGCAGGAGATGCAGGGGTCGAACTTCCGGACGACCCGCCCGCCGCGCCACCGGCGCTCCT
>JALWGP010000434.1 GCA_027038775.1 Sedimenticola sp.
GATGGGGTGGCTCGTCGCCGGCAACCTGGCGCTGTTCCTGCTCTGGCTGGTCACCCTGGTGGCCTGGCTGCGGGCACGTCGGCGTGCTGCCACCGGGGAGCGGTCGGCGGAAGAAGGGCCACTGGAAGAGCAGGGGGTGGATGCCCGGGCGGCCTGGAAACGACTGCACCGGGCTGCCGTCTCGCAGGAGGCGGAAGCCATGCGCGACGCCCTGCTGGAGGTGGCCACCGTTCTCTGGCCCCAGGCGCCGCCCCGCTCCCTGGAAGCCTTGGCCCGGCGCACCCGCGAGCCCTTGAAGAAGATGCTGCTGCAACTCAGCCGCCAGCTCTACGGCAACGGTGAAGGCGGCTGGGAAGGTACCGTGATGGAACGGGAGATGAAGCGCCTGGCGGAAGAGGAAGGTCGAGCGCCTGCGGCCACGCAAGGCGGATTGAAGCCGCTCTACCCGGCTTGAGACACCGGGCCTACCGGGACGATCCCCCGGTCAACCTCCTGCCCTCCTGTATCACCTGTTCCAGGAAACGGTCCACTGCCTCCTCGGTGAAATCGGGGTGGGTGACCAGCAGCCGCAGGGTGAGGGTCTCGCCGATCCAGGCCACACCCACCAGCGCGTCGCCCCGGTGGAAGAGGTGGTGGCGCAGGCGTAGGTTGAACTCGTTGGCGTCCATCCCCTCCGGCGGAAGGAAGCGGAAGCAGACGTTGAAGGACTCCCGCGGAACCACCATTCCCAGTTCCGGGATCTCGCCGATGCGCTTCTCGGCGTACTCGGCCAGCTCCAGGTAGCGGCGGACACGCCCGGCCAGCCCCTCCCTGCCGTAGTACTTCCAGTCCAGGAACCACTTGAGGCTGTCCACCCGCCGCGCGCACTGGAGCGAGCCCACGCCCAGATCCAGGGCGTGGGTCTCCCGCTCCTCGCGGAAGAGGTAGCTGTGCTCCCCGGCGCTGCAGGCGCAGCGGAAGGCGTCCCGGCGTCCGTTGAAGAGCAGCATGTTGCACATGAGGTTGGTTCCGGGCATCTTGTGGAAGTCCCAGGTGAAGGAGTCGAGCCGCTCCACCCCGGGCAGGTAGCGCCGGCGCAGTCCGTCGTCCAGCAGGGCGGCGCCGCCCCAGGCGCCGTCGCCGTGGAGCCAGAAGCCGTATTCCTCGCGCAGCTTCGCCAGGGGCTCAATGGGGTCGTAGGCGCCGCGCACCGTGGTGCCCAGGGTGGCGCAGACGAAAAAGGGGTGGCCGCCGGCGGTCCGGCAGGCCTCCAGCTCGCGCGCCAGCGCGTCGGGGTCCATGCGGCCGCGCTCGTCCACCGCCACCTTCACCAGGTTCCCGGTACCGATGCCCAGCACGTTGGCCGCCTTGTCCAGCGAGTAGTGGGCATCGGCGGAGACGAAGGCGTAGAGGGGGGGCTGGCCCCAGAGCCCCCGCTCCTTGGCCCCGTCCAGCGCCTCGTTGCGCGCCGCCAGCATGGCGATGAGGTTGCCGTTGCTCGAGCCGGTGGTCATCTGCCCCTCGCCGTCGCGGAAGCCCGCCAGCTCCAGCATGGTGTCGAGCATGTAGTGCTCCATGAGGGTGGAGACGGGAGCCCCCTCGTAGGTGCAGGCCGAGGTGTTGCTCACCGCCACCACCATCTCGGCCAGGATGGAGGGGAGGTTGGCGCCCGACCACATGCGGTTGAGGAAGCCGGGGTGACCGGTCTTCACCGAGTGGTCCAGGTAGAGCTCCAGCCAGCGCAGGATCTGCCGCCAGTCGCCCGCGGCGGGGCGTTCCAGCTCCAGCAGGCGCGAGAGCGCTTCCGGCTCCAGGTAGTGCAGGAGCGGGCCTTCCTTCTCGCGGGCGCGATACCGGGCGAGCAGCGAAGCGAGCTGCCGGAACAGGGTCTCGTCGTTCATGGGGGATGGAAAACGATGGCGCGCGAAGCGGGGAGGTCGAATGGCGGGAATGATACACCACCTGGGTTTTTGCTTTCCTGTCGCATGGAATGGAGG
>JALWGP010000435.1 GCA_027038775.1 Sedimenticola sp.
ATTGGCGAAACCGGCGACGCGGTGACCATCCTCGCCATCGTGGTGCTCAACGGCCTGCTCGGGTTCGTGCAGGAATGGAAGGCGGAGAAGGCGCTGGAGGCGCTCGCCCGCATGCTGGCGCCGCGCTGCCAAGTGGTGCGCGCGGGCCAGGTCCGTGAGATCGCGGCCGTGGAGCTGGTGCCCGGCGACATCGTGCTGCTGGAGATCGGCGACCGCGTGCCGGCAGACCTGCGCCTGCTGGAGGCGGTGAACCTGAAGGCGGACGAGTCGGCGCTCACCGGCGAGTCGCTCTCGGTGCACAAGGAGACGGCCCCCGTGCCCGGCGACACGCCGCTGGCCGGCCGCCGTTCCATGGCGTGGATGGGAACGAGCATCACCAACGGCCGCGGGCGCGGCGTGGTGGTCGCCACCGGCATGGAGACGGAGTTCGGGCGCATCGCCCGGCTCACCCGCAGCATCGGCGCCGAACCCACGCCGCTGCAGCGCAGACTTGCAGTGCTGGGACGCCAGCTCGGCCTCATGTCCGTCGCCATCTCGGTACTGGTGGCCGTGGCCGGCTGGCTCACGGGCAAGCCGCTGGTGGAGATGTTCCTCACCGGCGTCTCCCTGGCGGTGGCGGTGGTGCCCGAGGGGCTGCCGGCGGTGGTCACCATCACCCTGGCGCTGGGCGTGCGCGCCATGGTCCGCCGCCGCGCCCTGCTGCGCCGCCTGCAGGCCGCCGAGGCGTTGGGCGCCGCCACCGTGATCTGCACCGACAAGACCGGCACCCTCACCTGTAACGAGATGACGGTGCGGCGCATCTGGCTGCCCGCCGGCGAACTGGAGGTGACCGGCACCGGGTACGACCCGGCCGGCCACTTCGAACAGGGGGGCGAGAAGATCGACTACCACCACCGGCCCGACCTGCTGGCCCTCCTGCAGACCGGCCTGGTCTGCAACCACGCCGCCATCCACAAGGACCGGTCGGGATGGCACCCGCGCGGCGAACCCACCGAGGCGGCCCTGGTGGTGGCCGCCTACAAGGCGTGGCTCACACCGCCGGCGGAGGCGGAGGCGCTCACCGAGTTCTCCTTCAACTCCACCCGCAAGCGGATGACGGTGATCCGCAACGAGGACGGAAAGCGGGTGGCTCACGTCAAGGGGGCGCCCGAAGTGATCCTGGAGCACTGCACCCGGATCCTGGAGGATGGAGAGGAGCGCCCGCTCACCGACGAGGACCGCGAGCGATTCCAGGCCGCCTACCATGAGATGGCCGAGAATGGCCTGCGCACGCTGGCCCTGGCCCGGCGCACCCTCCCCGGCGACCTGCCCCTGGACGAGGCGGCGGTGGAGCGGGAGCTGACCCTGCTGGGGATGGTGGGCATCATCGATCCTCCGCGTCCCGAGGTGCCGGCAGCGGTGCGCACCGCGCGCGAGGCCGGCATCCGCGTGATCATGATCACCGGCGACGCCGCGCCCACCGCACTGGCCATCGCCCGCCGCATCGGGCTGCGCGCCACGCGGGCGGTTACCGGCCGCGAGCTGAACGAGCTGGAGGACGACGCCCTGCTGGCGCTGCTCGACGGCGAAGTGCTCTTCGCCCGCACCACGCCAGAGCACAAGCTGCGCATCGTCACTCTGCTGCAACGGATGAAAGAGGTGGTGGCCATGACCGGGGACGGCGTGAACGACGCCCCGGCGCTGAAGAAGGCGGACATCGGGATCGCCATGGGCCTGCGCGGCACCGACGTGGCCAAGGGGGCCGCCGACATGGTGCTCACCGACGACAACTTCGCCTCCATCATCGGCGCCGTGGAAGAAGGACGCCGCCAGTACGACAACATCCAGAAGTTCGTGCGCTACCTGCTCTCCTCCAACACCGGCGAGGTGATCGCCATCTTCGTCAACATCCTGTTGGGCGGCCCGCTGATCCTGCTGCCGGTGCAGATACTCTGGATGAACCTGGTCACCGACGGCATGACCGCCGTGGCAC
>JALWGP010000436.1 GCA_027038775.1 Sedimenticola sp.
CTGGCCATAGAGCAGGGTCTTGTCGGTGGCGGCTGGCACCTCCAGCACCACCGGCCCCTTGCGCAGGTCGGACATGGCCAGGATGTAGGGCGTGGTGTCGTTGGCGGTGAGCAGCTCGGCATTGGGCCCGGCCACCTTCGACCAAACCAGGATGGTGTTGTCCGTACCCCCCACCGCCTCGGTGGCGCGGCGGAAGCCGTAGATGCCCACCGCCGGCATGGCCCAGGTGGCCACCTCGAAGGCGCGGCGATAGCGCAGGTCGTGCTGCCAGTCCGCGGTGGAAGGCTTCATCTCCGCCGGCGGCTTGCCACCCAGGGGCTCCTCGGCGAGAGCTGCCATGCTTCCGGCCAGCAAGCACAGGCTGGTCAGGATTGCTTGCACTCTTTTCAAGACTTGTTTCTCCTTCATTTTTCCCAGGATGCCGGTCGGGCCGCCCCGGCCATCGAAAAGCAACCGGCTCCTGGGCGGATTCAATCGCGCTCTCCCTGGAATTGCAGGGTCTTCTCCCGGTAGGCGCTGGGGGCCAGCCCGGTCATGCGACGAAAGGCGCGGCTGAAATGGGCGAGTTCGCTGTATCCCAGCTCCCGCGTCACCTCCTTCAACGGCAGGCGGGTGTCTCCCAGCAGCTCGATGGCCCGGTTGAGCATCACCTGCTCCACCAGGCGGGAAAAGCTGGTGCCCCTGCTCTCCAGGAAACGCTGCAGGCTCCGCCTGCTGATCCCGGTGAGGCGTGAAACCATTTCCAGCGTGGGACCGTAGGGCAGGTACGTTTCCACCAGCCGGCGCAGGGCGTTCATAGTATCCAGGGTGAGCATGCCATCCTGGTACTGCTCATCCCCCCTCCACTCCTGCAATCCACTCCGTTTTTGCAAGGGGGCCGCCAACTGCTCGATGGGCAGTGCGACGGCGGTGGTATCGGCCCCGAATTCCACGTTCAGCCGCGTCATCTCCGGGATCCCGGCCAACACCTTCTCCCCGGTGGCGCAAATCTTCACCCGCTCCGGAACCCAGTCCGGTCCCAATGCGCTGCGCACCAGCTGTTGCAGGATATTGAGGTTGTAGAGCTCTATCTGCTCTCTCTGCTCCCGCGTGCCCAGGGTGGGCGTGATGCAGATCCAGGCCATGCCGCCTTCGAAAGCGATGTAGTCGTCGGTGATGCTGGTCTCCCGCTTGTATCCTGTCACCAGTCTTCGGGCGGCCTGGTAGAGGGTGGGGGCTCCCATGATGTAGCTGCCCACGGGACCATGGTCGGCGATGGGTACGCTGCCCGCCTCGTATCCCAGCAGATGCCAGCCCGTATCCCGGACTGCAGCCTCCATGAACTGCAACAGGCTCAATGCGGAAATGATGGCATCGGGTTGTTCCAGCAGATCCCTGGGCACCTGCGCATTGGCCAGGTAACGCTCCACGGGAATACCCCGGCCCTCGAGCTTGTCTGCCAAATGGCTCAGGTAACGGGCGCGGACGACATTGACCTCCCGCATTTGGATCGCTCAGAAATCGAACAGCGGTTTTCGGGACCAGGCGGGTGCCGGCAGCACCGGCGATACCATGATGCGCAGCTGCCATTCCGGCCCGAAGTCGTCCGGCTTCTCGACGTAGTAGTAGAGTTCCGCCCCCAGCTTCACCGGCAGGGGGCCGGCTTTCACCAGCACGTCGCCACCAATGCCAATGGGAACCGACCAGCGATTCTTGCGGGGCAATTTCCAGTTGGCGCGAATGTTGGGACCGAAGCCGACGTTGGTGGTGGGCGAGACCCGGTAGCGCAGCACGTACTGCAGATCCATCAGGCTGACATCCTCCCGGTCGCTGTCTCCGGCAAAGGACCACCACTGCTGGATCACGGCTCCGTAGATCCACTTTTCACCCACGTGAAAGGCCAGGGCCATGGGCCCGACAGACCACTTGCCGGTACCCAGCCGGTCATCGCTGGCCGTGTCCAGCATGAAGGTGGGACCGAAACCGAAGA
>JALWGP010000437.1 GCA_027038775.1 Sedimenticola sp.
GGGGGTTCGGCCCGGCCCGGAACCTCAAGGAGGGTGCCGAGCCCCCGGTGGTGGTGCTCCACCTGGAGGGAGCCGTGACCCCGGCCATGGCCCAGTACCTGGAGCGCGGCCTGCGCACGGCCCAACACCTGCAAGCCCAGGTGGTCATTGTGGAGTTGAACACCCCCGGCGGCAGCGTGGACACCATGCAACGCATGATCCAGGCCATCCGCAACAGCCCCATCCCCGTGGTGGTGTATGTCACCCCGCGAGGCGCCATGGCCGCCAGCGCTGGGACGCTGATCACCCTGGCCGGGCACTTAGCCGCCATGGCCCCCGAAACCACCAACGGCGCGGCCAGCCCCGTGGGCCCTCAAGGCGAAGACCTGGGCGAGACCCTGGCCGAGAAGGCCAAGCAAATCCTCGAAGCCCAGGCCCGCAGCCTGGCCCAGCGCCGGGGCGAGAAAGCCGTGCGCCTGGCCCAGGAGACCATCGCCAAGGCCCGCGCCGTGTACGCCGACGAGGCCCTGGACGCCGGGTTGATCGACTTCATTGCCCCCACTTTGGACGACCTGCTGCGCGACCTGGACGGCCGCACCGTGGAGACCGCCGCCGGCAGCGTGACCCTGCACACCGCCCAGGCGCCTGTGCGCCGGGTCAACCCTACCCCGCTGGAAGACCTGCTCGCCCTGCTCACCAACCCGAACATCGTCTTCCTGCTGCTGGCCATCGGCTTCCAGGCCATCCTCATCGAACTCTCCCATCCGGGCAGTTGGGTGCCGGGCTTCGTGGGCGTGGTCAGCCTGGCCCTGGCCGCCTACGGGCTGGGCGTGTTGGATGTGAACTGGTTTGGCCTGGTGCTCATCATCACCGCCTTCGTGCTCTTCGTCATCGATGTCAAGGCGACCACCCACGGCGCGCTGACCGCCGCGGGGCTGCTGACCTTCATCTTCGGCGCGCTGCTCCTCTTCCACTCTCCCCTGCTGCCGGGGAACGCGCCGCCTGCGCCGGGCCTCCCCGCGCTCTCGCTGCCCCTGGTCATCGGCACGGCGGTCTTCTTCGCCGGGGTGAGCGTCGGCGTGGTCACTTTGGCCCTGCGGGCACAAAAACGCCCCGTGCGCACCGGCGAAGAGCAGGTGGAGACCCTGGTCGGCAAGGTGGGCTACACGCGCACGCCCATCCAGCCGGGCAGGCGCGGCACCGTGCAGGTGGGCGGCGAGTTGTGGACTGCGGAACTGGTGGCCGATGCGCCGTCCCTACCCGCCGACGTCCCGGTGGAAGTGGTGCGCATCGAGGGGATGCACCTGGTGGTGCGGCCGACGCAGGATGGGGATGTCCTGATGCCCTGATGCCCTGATGCCCAGATGGCCCCTGATGCCCAGATGTCCAGATGCCCTGATGCACGGTGCGCTCATCGTGGCGTCGTAGGTGAGCGATCACAGAAAAGCACGGAGTTCACGGAAGCCCACGGGCCTTTTTGGCGTGCGGCGACATGTCGCCGTTTGGGAAAGCGGTGCCTTGGCACCGCACTCCAAAAAAGGCTCCGCGCGAGGTCAAGGTTCCATCCACCAGCACAAGGGAGGCCCCATGTCCACGCCAGCGCTTATCCGCCCGGCGCGAGAAAGCGACCATGAGGCCCTGGTAAGCCTGCAAGCCGCCTTCCGCGCCGAACTGGACGCCCTGCTCGGTTCGCCCCACGCGCCCAATCTGGAAGCCGCCGCCCGCGAGGTGGAGGGCCTGGTGTCCGCCCCGGCGGAACAGGCCCTGTCGGAGATCGAGGGCATCAAGCACGTGTATTCCTCCTCCATGCCCGGCATGTCCGTGCTCACGGTGCAGTTCAAGGTGGGGGAAGACCGCACCGACGCCATCGTGCGCCTGTATTCCAAGATCTTCTCCAAGCTGGACTGGCTGCCGCCCAACCTGGGCGTGGGCCAGCCCATCGTCAAGCCCATGGGCATAGACGACGTGCCCATCGTCAGCGCCACCC
>JALWGP010000438.1 GCA_027038775.1 Sedimenticola sp.
GTCCAGCACCAGGGTGTCGCCGCGACCGCAAAGGGCCGTGAGCACCGCCAGGTTGGCCAGGTATCCGCTGGAGAAGAGCAACGCCCGTTCGCGCCCGGTGAAGCGCGCCAGGGCCCGTTCCAGCTCGCGGTGGGCCCCGGTGTGGCCGGTGACCAGGTGCGCCGCACCCGCGCCACAGCCCCAGCGCGTCGCGCCTTCCCGCAATGCCCCGGCCACCCTCGGGTCCGCCGCCAGCCCCAGGTAGTCGTTGCTGGAGAAGTTGAGCAGGGAACGCCCCTTCACCACCACTTCCGGCCCCTGGGGCGACGCCAGCACCCGGTGCCTGCGGTAGAGGCCGGCCTGGCGGCGGCGTTCCAGTTCGGGTTCAAGCTGCCTCATATCAACCAAAGGTCATCGCCAGCCGCTTCGGAAACTCCCCCGAACGATCGTCATTCTTCCCGGCGTTCAAACCCGGTGGCAGGCCCGCCCCTGGGGCGGCTTCTCCGTCTGCACCTGCTGTTCCATGCGCAGCCCGAGCCGCCGGAAAAGCTCCAGGTCCCGGTTGCTCTCGGCGTTGTCGGTGGTGAGCAGCCGGTCGCCGTAGAAGAGGGAGTTGGCGCCGGCGAAGAAACAGAGCGCCTGCATCTCGTCGCTCATCTCCTGGCGACCCGCCGAGAGCCGCACGTAGGAGGCGGGCATCATGATGCGGGCCACGGCGATGGTGCGCACGAACTCCAGGGGATCGAGTTTCTCCACGCCGTAGAGCGGCGTCCCCTCCACCTGCACCAGCAGGTTGATGGGCACCGACTCGGGGTGGCTCGGCAGGTTGGCCAGCTGGCAGAGCATGGAGGCCCGGTCGGCCCGGCTCTCGCCCATGCCCAGGATGCCGCCCGAGCAGACCTTGAGCCCCGCCTCCCGCACGTGCTCCAGGGTCTCCAGCCGGTCCCGGTAGGTGCGGGTGGTGATCACCTGGCCGTAGAACTCGGGAGAGGTGTCCAGATTGTGGTTGTAGTAGTCCAGTCCCGCCTCGCTCAGGCGCTGCGCCTGCTCCCGGGTGAGCATGCCCAAGGTGACGCAGGTCTCCATCCCCAGCGCCTTCACCCCGCGCACCATCTCCACCACCCGTTCCAGGTTGGTGTCGGTGGGATTGCGCCAGGCCGCCCCCATGCAGAAGCGGGTGGCCCCCTGTTCCTTCGCCTCGCGCGCCGCCGCCAGCACCTCCTCCACCGGCAGCAGCCGCTCCCGCTCCAGGGCGGTATCGTGGCGGGCGCTCTGGGAACAGTAGCCGCAGTCCTCGGGACAGGCGCCGGTCTTGATGGAGAGCAGGGTGCTCGCCTGCACCCGGTTGGGATCGAAGTGGGCGCGGTGGACGCCGTGGGCCTGGAAGAGCAGGTCGTTGAAGGGGAGCCCGAAGAGCGCCAGCACCTCCTCCGCGCTCCAATCGTGACGGATTTCAGGATTCATGGGGAATTTTCCGCTAGAATGAGGGCTCGACCATGTTAGAGAAGGATTCTCTTCTGTCAACCACAAGGAAGTTCCATGGTTTACAACCTGCCCCAGCCCCTGCAGCGACTCTTTCTTCCACCCAGCTGCCTCCTCTGCAACGATCCTGGCGAGGGGGAACTCGACCTCTGCACCACCTGCCTCGACGATCTCCCTTCCAACCACCACGCCTGCAGCCGCTGTGCCCTGCCCCTGCCGGAAGAGGCTCCCGCGGGGTCCCTCTGCGGCCATTGCATCCGGACGGAGCCACCTTTCCACCGGATCGTTGCACCCTGGCGCTATGAAGGCCCCCTGGCGGAGCTGATCCGGCTGCTCAAGTTCCGGCAGAAGCTGGCCGTGGGCAGGAGCCTGGGCATCCTGCTCGCGCGGCAGCTGAAGCGCCGCAGGGAGAGGCCGCAGCTGATCCTGCCGGTTCCCCTCCACCCCCGCCAGCTGCGCGAGCGCGGCTTCAACCATGCCGCGGAACTGGCCTATGCCATCTCCCGCGAACTGGGGTTGCCCTGGTCCACGCGCCTGCTGCGCAAGCAGAGGCCGACCCCGGCCCAGCACAACCTGGACCGCGGCGAGCGCCTGGAAAACCTGCGCGGTGCCTTCCATTTCATTCCCTCCAGCGGCTACCGCCACGTGGCCGTGGTGGACGACGTGGTAACCACCGGCGCCACGGTGACCGAGGTGGCCCGCACCCTGAAGCGCGCCGGCGTGGAGAAGGTGGAGATCTGGGCGGTGGCCCGCACCCCGGATCGGTGAGGATCAGGGTCCCGAGAATCCTATCCGGTCACCGGACACCCCCCTGCCCAGCGCCATCACCTTGAACTGCTCGCCCATGCCCGTGGGCGAGATCAGCCGTTTCACCCCCTGCACCAGAGCCATGTGCTCGGGCACCCGTTCCGGATCGGATTCGGCCAGCAGCCGGTCCAGGCCGCAGCCCACCAGGAAGCGGGCCTGGGTGGTGTAGCCCAGCCGCTCCAGGCCCGCCGCCTCGGCACCCTCGGCCACGGCGGTGAAGTCCACGTGGGCGGTGATGTCCTGCAGGCCCGGCAGCAGCAGGGGATCGTCGTGGGCGTGGTGGCGGAAATGGCACAGGAGGGTGCCCATGTGGCGCTGGGGGTGGTAGTAGGCGGCCCGTGGATGGCCGTAATCGACCAGGAGCAGTACGCCCCGCTCCAGGCTCTCGCTCACGGCCGCGAGCCAGGGACGCAGGTTGAGGTTGATCTCCGAGACATAGCCCGGCACCAGCGTTCCCACCGACGCCTCGATGACGGCCACCGCCGCTTCCACCTGCGGCGAGGCGGGCCGCCACTGCACCACCAGGCCTTCTCCCGATGGTGCCACCCACTGCTCCTCCACCGCGCCCTCCCCCCTGCGGAAGCGGTGCACCGGCATGGCGTCGAGCACCTCGTTGGCCAGCATCACGCCGGAAAAATGGCGCGGCAGCCGCTCCAGCCACTCCACCCGGGAGAGCAGGTGGGGCACCTCCCGTTCCAGGGTCTCCCGCTGGCGCCGTTGCAGCTCCGGGCTCACCTCGAGGATGAAGTAGCGCCCGGGCAACCGCTCCAGTTCCTCCAGCCGCTGCAGGACCTGCGACGCCATGAGGCCGGTGCCGGCGCCGAACTCGAGGAGATCGCCCTTCCCGATCTCCTCCAGCACCTGGGCGCACGGGTTGCCCAGCGCCCGGCCGAAGAGCGGTGAGATCTCGGGGGCGGTGACGAAGTCTCCGCCGACGCCGAACTTGGCCGCGCCGGCCACGTAGTAACCCAGTCCGGGGGCGTAGAGGGCCAGCTCCATGAAGCGGGCGAAGGGGATGGCACCGCCGGCCGACTCCATCTCGGCCTGGAGGCGCGCCATCATCTCCCGCTGCTGCTGTCGCTCCTCGGACGAGAGCTGGAAACCGGTCATGGGAACCCGCGTGATAGACTGGACCCGCCGATTCTATCAGCGGGTCCCAAGAGATGCTCGAACCGAAACCCCTGGCAGGGAAGACCGCCCTCGTCACCGGCGGAGCGGCGCGGCTCGGCGCCATGAGCGCCCGTTTCCTCCACGCCGCCGGTGCCCACGTGGTGATCCACTACCGCAGCTCCGCCGCCGCGGCCGAGGCCCTGCGCGACGAGCTGGAGGCGGACCGTCCCGGCTCGGTGACCCTGGTGCAGGGCGACCTCCTCGACCTCGACGTCCTCCACCGTTTCGTGGCGCAGTGCCTGGAGGCCACGGGTTCCCTGGACATCCTGCTCAACAACGCTTCCAACTACTTTCCCACGCCGCTGGAGCACGTCACCGAGGCGCAGTGGGAGAGCCTCTTCGGCGTCAACGCCAAGGCCCCCTTCTTCCTCTCTCGCGAGGCGGCGCCCCACCTGCGCGCGCGCCGCGGTTGCATCATCAACATGGTGGACATCCACGCCGAGCGCCCCAACCCGGGCTACCCCGTCTACAGCATGGCCAAGGCGGCCAACGCCATGATGGTGAAGGCACTGGCCCGGGAGCTGGCGCCCGAGGTGCGGGTGAACGGGGTGGCGCCGGGGGCCATCCTCTGGCCGGAGGGGGCCGAGGGCGAGAAGTCCAAGGCGCAGGCCCTGCCCCGCATCCCCCTGGGCCGCGCCGGCGCACCGGAGCAGATCGCCCGCACCGTGCTCTTCCTGGCCACCACCGACTACATCACCGGCCAGATCATCGCGGTGGACGGGGGACGGAGCATTCAGCAATAGGGCAGAAGGAAAAAGGAACTCCGCATCGGCCGCCCCCGGACGGCCCTTGCCTTCGCCCGGTGGCAGGACGTCCAAAGCCATGGATGGCCGAGGCCGAGCGCACAGGGATGTGCTTGGAGCGGTCCCGCCACCGGGCAAAGGCAAGGGCCCCGCACCTCCACTCAGAGCTCCACCCGCTCCATCCTCCCCTTGCGCGGAAAGGCCCGCCACAGCTCACTGTAGGTCCTGCCCGCCACCGGGTGCCGCTCGTCAGGCGCCACGTCGGCCAGGGGGCCGAGGACGAAGGCGTACTCCAGGATCTCGTCGCGGGGAAGGCCAAGGGCAGGATCCACCAGCTCGTTCCAGGTGAGCAGGTCCAGGTCCAGGGTGCGCGAGCTGAACTTCTCGCTGCCCCGCACCCGCCCGCGCGCCTCCTCGATGGCGCGCAGGGCCCCGCGCACCGCGTGCAGCGGCTCGCCGGTGTCGATCCCCACCACCAGGTTGAGGAAGTCGTCCCCCTCGAAGCCCTCCGCCGCCGTGCGGTAGACGGGCGAGACCACCAGGGGCCCGAAGCGGGCCTCCAGCAGCGCCAGCGCCGCGCGCAGGTTCTCCTCGGGCTCGATGTTGCTGCCCAGCGAGATCCAGGCGCGGGTCATTGCCGGCGGCGCCGCCGCTCGATGATCAGGCCGGCGGCCTCGGCATTCTCGAGCGCCCGCGGCTTGCTCAGGGTGAGGCGCAGCCACTCCACGGGGAAACGGCCCAGGATGAGCTCGGCGCACCCCTCGGCCAGGGTCTCGATGAGGCGGAAATCGGTGCCGGCCACATACTCGGCCAGGGCCTCGGCCACGGCGCTGTAGTCCAGGGCGTCCTCCACCCGGTCCGAGGCGGCGGCCCGGCCCACGTCGGCGGCCAGCTCCAGGTCGAAGAGGAGGGGCTGGGGCGCCTGGCGTTCATGCTCGTGCACGCCCACGAGCACATCCAGCTGCATCCGGCGCAGGAAGATGAGGTCCAAGACGAAACCCTCTGGAGAAAAGGGAAGCGAATAGCTTACCATAGCGCCATTTTACGGCCTCATCGGTTCCGCACATGCTGCCCTACCTCGTCGTCATCGGCGCCTACCTGCTGGGTTCCGTCTCCAGCGCCATCCTCGTGGCCCGCGCCATGGGGCTGCCCGACCCCCGCACCCAGGGTTCGAAGAATCCCGGCGCCACCAACATGCTGCGCATCGGCGGCAGGAAGGCGGCGGCCATCACCCTGCTGGGCGACGCCCTCAAGGGGTTGGTGCCCATGCTGGCGGCCCACGCCCTGGGCATGTCCCCGCAGGGGTTGGCGCTCACCGGGCTGGCCGCCTTTCTCGGCCACCTCTACCCGGTCTTCTTCGGCTTTCAGGGTGGCAAGGGCGTGGCCACGGCGCTGGGGGTGCAGTTCGGCCTGCACTGGCTCATCGGGCTGTCGGTGGCGCTGATCTGGTTCCTGGTGGCCAGGGTGGGCAGGTTCTCTTCCCTGGCGGCCCTGGTCTCCATGTCCCTGGCGCCCTTCGTGGTGTGGGCGGTGTGGCCCGAACGGGAGCTGGTGGCCATGCAGGTGGCCATCACCATCCTGCTGTTCTGGCGCCACCGCAGCAACATCCGCAACCTGCTGGAAGGGAAGGAAGGGAAGATCAAGGGGTGAGCGCGGATCTGCTGGGGACCCCGCCCGGCGGCAGCAGCTCGGTCAGCGACCAGCGCGGCCTGGCGTTGAACTCCGGCCCGGCCCGTTCCCCGGCGCGCAGGCGCTGCCAGCCGGCGTAGGCGATCATGGCGCCGTTGTCGGTGCAGAACTCCAGGCGGGGATAGAAGGTTCGCCCGCCCTCCTC
>JALWGP010000439.1 GCA_027038775.1 Sedimenticola sp.
GGGGCGAGCCGGTGGCCGACCTCCAGGTGCGGGCCGCTCCCCTGCACGGCATCGACATCCCCGAGGCCCTGGTGCCCCTGGCCATCGACGAGTTCCCGGCCCTGTTCGTGGCCGCCGCCTGCGCCGAGGGGGAGACGGTGCTCACCGGCGCCGAGGAGCTGCGGGTGAAGGAGTCGGACCGCATCCAGGTGATGGCCGACGGCCTGCGCGTGCTGGGCGTCGAGGCCGAACCCACCCCGGACGGCATCCGCATCCGGGGCGGCAGCCTGGGCGGCGGCGAGGTGCTCAGCCACGGCGACCACCGCATCGCCATGTCTTTCGCCATGGCCGGGCTGCGCGCCTCGGGCACCATCCGCATCAAGGACTGCGACAACGTCAACACCTCCTTTCCCGGCTTCGCCGGGCTGGCCGCCGGGGCGGGGCTGAAGATCGAGGTGCTCCGTGGCTGAGCGGGTGCCCGTGGTCACCATCGACGGCCCCAGCGGCTCGGGCAAGGGCACGGTGGCGGCGGAGGTGGCCCGGCGGCTGGGCTGGCGGATCCTCGACTCGGGCGCGCTCTACCGCCTGGTGGGCTACGCGGCGCGCCAGGCCGGCGTGGATCTGGAGGACGCCGCGGCGGTGGCGGCCATCGCCCGCAACCTGCCGGTCCGCTTCGAGGGGGGGCGCATCTTCCTCGGTGACGAGGAGGTGACCCGGGCCATCCGCACCGAAACCGCCGGCAACGACGCCTCGAAAGTGGCCGCCATCCCCGAGGTGCGCCAGGCCCTGCTCCAGTGGCAGCGCGACTACGCCCGGCCCCCCGGCCTGGTGGCCGACGGTCGCGACATGGGCACCGTGGTCTTTCCCGGTGCGCCGGTGAAGATCTTCCTCGACGCGAGCGCCGAGGAACGGGCCCGAAGGCGCCATAAGCAGTTGAAGGAACAGGGAATCGATGTTAACCTTTCCGGTCTCGTTGCGGAAATCGAGGAGCGGGACCACCGCGACCGGAACCGCAGCGTGGCCCCCCTGAAACCGGCCGGGGACGCCCTGGTCATCGACTCCACCGATCTCACCGTGGACCAGGTGGTGGAGCGGGTGCTCGAACAGGTGCGCCGGGTGCTGCCCCAGGCGGTTCCGGGGGAATGAGAAAGCAGGTGCGTGCCGCCGGCGGGCGGCGCGTGTGTGTTCAACCCCAACAGACCAGAACGGAGTCCTTGCCGATTCCAGCATGGATGGCCCGCCCGACGGGCCGGAGACAATCAACCAATGACTGAAAGTTTTGCCCAGCTGCTCGAAGAGAGCTTCACCAACACCAACCTCAAGCCTGGCGACATCGTCGTCGGCACCGTGGTCGACATCGACAACGAGAACGTCATCGTCAACGCCGGACTCAAGTCCGAGGGCGTGATCCCCAAGAGCGAATTCACCAACGCCGACGGAGAGCTCGAAGTCTCCGTGGGCGACACCGTCGCGGTGGCCGTGGAGGCGGTGGACGACGGCTTCGGCCGCACCCGCCTCTCGCGCGAGAAGGTCAAGCGGCACCACGCCTGGGCCGCCCTGGAGAAGGCCTTCGAGAACGACGAGATCGTCACCGGCCGTATCACCGGCAAGGTCAAGGGCGGCTTCACCGTGGAGCTGCAGGATCTGCGCGCCTTCCTGCCCGGCTCCCTGGTGGACGTGCGCCCCGTGCGCGACACCGCCTACCTCGAGGGCAAGGACCTGGAGTTCAAGGTCATCAAGCTGGACCAGAAGCGCAACAACGTGGTGGTCTCCCGCCGCGCCGTGGTGGAGCAGGAGTACAGCGAGGAGCGCGAGAAGCTCCTCGAGACCCTGGAAGAGGGCGCAGTAGTCAAGGGTATCGTCAAGAACCTCACCGACTACGGCGCCTTCGTGGACCTGGGCGGCATCGACGGCCTGCTGCACATCACCGACATGGCCTGGAAGCGGGTCAAGCACCCCTCCGAGGTGGTGGAGATC
>JALWGP010000440.1 GCA_027038775.1 Sedimenticola sp.
ACCACGTACTTGTTCTCCGCCCGGAAGTAGAAGATGGCCGAAAGCGGTATGCGCTCCAGGTTGCCGCGGAAACGTACCGTCACGCTGCCTCCGCCCTCCGGCTCCGCGCCGCCCAGCAGCGGCCGGGTGATGCGGGTCACCTTCTCCAGCGCCGCCTTCAGTTTCTCCAGCCGCACCGGCTTGAGCAGGTAGTCCGCCCCGTTGGCCTCGAAGGCGGGCAGGGCGTGGTCGGCATAGGCGGTGGTGAAGACGACGGCGGGCGGCACCGGCATGGTGGCGATGCGCCGCGCCGCCTCCAGTCCGTCCATGCCCGGCATGCGGATGTCCATGAGCACCAGGTCCACCTGCCCCTCTGCGCACCGGGCCACCGCCTCCTCGCCGTTGGCGGCCTCGCCCGCCACCTCGTAGGGGGGGCCGAGGTCGTCCACCAGGGAAACCAGGTAGGCCCGCGCCAGCGCTTCGTCGTCCACCACCAGGATTCTCATACCCCCGCCTCCTGCAGCGGCATCCAGATGCGCACCTGGTACCGTCCATCCACCATGCCGGTGTGCAGTCCCGCCGCCTCGCCGAACAGCGCCTGCAGGCGCTGCCGGACGTTCTCCAGCGCCATCCGGTTGCCCCGTCGATGATTTTCCCTCTCTCCCTCGGGGAGGGTGTTGCTCACGGAGAGCTGCAGCCTGCCCTCGCGGCAACTGCCGAAGAGGATCACCTCACCGCCCGTCGGGGAGGGCTCCACCCCGTGGTAGACGGCGTTCTCCACCAGGGGCTGGAGCAGCAGCGCGGGCATGCGCGCCGTCATGGGCAGCGCCTGCAGCTCCCACTGCACCCGCAGGCGCTTCCCCAACCGCAGCTGTTCCACCTCCAGGTACTGGCGCGTGAGTTCCAGCTCCTCTTCGAGGGTGGACTGCCGCCCCTCGGCCGCCATGCCGGCACGGAAGAGATCGGAAAGATCGTGCAGGATCTGCTGCGCCTTCCCCGGGTCACGGGGAATCAGGCTGATCACCGTGTTGAGGCTGTTGAAGAGGAAATGGGGCCGGATGCGCGCCTGCAGCGCCAGGTAACGGGCGCGGTTCTCCGCCAGCTCCCGCTGCCGCTGCTGGTAGTGCTCGTAGAGGTAGCGCAGCACCAGCGCCGCCAGGATGCCGCCGATTCCGAGGGTGCGCAGCAGCAGCTGCTCGTGGCCGATGCCCGCCACCAGCTCCACCGGCAGCAGCCACACGGTGGTCTCCACCACGGCGAGAGAGACCAGGAGGATGACGATCCACGCGGCGAAGCCGGCCGAGGCGTGGCTCATGTTCCCCAGCCAGCGTTTCGAAAGGCAGATGACGGCAGCGGAGACCAGCGTGATCCAGAGGCTGTAGAGCGCCACCAGGCTGAAACGGGACCACAGCTCCGACAGCGCTTCCGTCGAGGCCAGCGCGACCACCATGGCCAGCACCACGGTGCCCAGTACCACGGCCAGCACCATGCGCACGCCGCAGAAGTCCGGCAGAAAGCTCTTCCACTCCCCCTTGCCCATAAGCCCATGATAAACAAGGGGTGAAGGCGATGCAGTATAATCCCGCCATCTGACTGAGGACTCGATCACATGAGCGAAAAGAAACTCTGGGCCGGCCGATTCAACCAGCCCACCGACGCCTTCGTGGAGGCCTTCACTGCCTCCGTGGAGTTCGATCAGCGGCTGGCCGAGGAGGACATCCGCGGCTCCATCGCCCACGCCACCATGCTGGCACGCCAGGGCATTCTCACCGAAGAGGAGCGGGACCGGATCGTCGAGGGGCTGGAGGCGATCCTCGGCGAAATCGAAGCGGGTGAGTTCGACTGGTCGGTGGCCCTCGAAGACGTCCACATGAACATCGAGGCGGCGCTCACCGAACGCATCGGCGAGGCGGGCAAGAAGCTCCACACCGGCCGCTCGCGCAACGACCAGGTGGCCACCGACGTGCGTCTCTGG